>JANOIK010000268.1:0-4825 GCA_031407585.1 Planctomycetota bacterium
GCCCGCGTCCCCGCTTGTTCCCGCGTTCGATCAGCTCGCGACGACGCCCCTCTGGCAAACGCCGCTAGCACCGCCGCCGTCGGCCACGATGAAGGCGTCGCGCGGAGGGCCGCTTTCGCCCACGTCGAACGCGGAACAGCATGCCCCCTCCGCCGGCCCGCGCCGCGTGGGCGAGATCATGCCCGATGTGCTCGCCCGCTACGGCCTGCGGCTCCCAGCACCGCGGCCGCGGTGACCCCGATTCCGGACTGGTCGCTTAAGCGACCAGTCCGCCCCGCGAACGACGTCGGCGCCGCCGGCGCACCGCTCGCAGCGCCGCCCCCGCTCCGGCAATCCCCACGGCAAAAAACGCCGAAATTTCCGGCACCGCAACAGGCCCCCCGGCGGTCACGGTGAAATTATCGATCCCCACGGCACTGGACGAGTTGTCGGTGTTTGTGCGCGCGAATTCCCAGCGGAGGTAATACATCGCGCCGTTGGCGATGCTCAGCCCAGAAATTGTCGCGCTTTTGGCGATCGTCGTCGGCGAGGACAGCCCTTGGAAGTCCGCGTCGGCCTCGTATTGGGCGTTGCCGTCGACAGCCGCCGTCCAGTTCGAGCCGTCGCTGCTGTGAAAGAACGAAATGTTCAGGCCTGACATGCCGTTGCGATACTTTTCCAGATCCCAGGTTGCGGTGACGCTTTCCAGCACGCTCCCGGTTGAATTCTGCAGCTCAAGCATCAAGTTCCGTTGTAAGCCGTTAATGAGGAAGCCCACTCCTCGATCGGTCGTCGCGGCCTGATCACGAAAGTTGTATGTTCCCGCAGTTGTGGAACCGCTCATCGTCCCCGATTGGACGCGCAGGTCGGTCGTCGTTCCCGTCGAATACTCAGGCACGACGAAGGCGGTCCACCGCCAGCCGCCCGAGTTGAGCGGCGCGAGCGTGGTCCCGCTAGTGATCCCGTTGAAATTCTGCGCGACCGGCGTCCCCAGGGAGCCGATCACGAGAGCCCCGCGTGCACTCGGGATGAGCAGCGCTGTCAAGACGAACGCCACGGCAGCTTGCTGACAGACGCTTGTCACCGACATGGCGAAAGAACTCTCGTAGCGAGAAATGGTGATCAAGGGGGACGCGCTCCCAGACACTGTCGTCGCGTCCACGCGATTCGCCGATTCCTTCCTCGCTTCGCAGGCCTGATAGGCCAGTGCGGCCATCATCGAAAGCGGCGCAGGCGATTGCAAGCATTTTCCGCGAAATTGTCCGATTTTCTCGACGATGCAGCGATTCCGGCCGCCGCCAGGCGCATAAAAACGGCCCGCCAAATGGCGAGCCTGTCATCCCGAGTTCCGGACCTCAAGCCTCCAGCTGGCTCGGCAGTCGCCGTGGCGACCTCAGGTCTCCAGCGTCATTCTCCCCCGCTCAAACCTTCGCTTCGGCCGGGCGCCGCTGCCGTCGCCATTGCCAAACGGCGGCCAAGCTGCAAACGGCGCCGCCGAGCCAAAACGCGGACGCCTCGGGAACCGCGGACACCGTGAACCCGACGTCGTCGAGCCGGTAGCCCTGCTGGGTGCTGAACGAAAGAGGGTCCGCGCCGAAGCGAAACTCCACGAGCGTCGCGGCCGGAATGTTCCACGACAGGCCGTTGAAGTCGTCACCCGCCGACGCTTGAATCTCGCCGGTGGCGCCTGTGTAGCCGGGGTGCGACGTCACCGCGGAGTCGCTGAATAGCGTGTGGGTCAACGTGCCGCCGATCGACACGAGGACGTACTCGTAGATATAGTCGCCGGCGAACGGATCCCAGTCGAGATTCTCGAAGTGCAGCGTGGTGATCGTCACCGACTGGTCGAACTGCAGCGTGAAGGCTTCCGCCTGGCCGGACTGCCCGTCAAAGAACAGAACCGAATCGGATGGGCTCAAATGGTCGAGCCCAAGCTGATCGCCTGACAAGGCCGATGCGAAGTTCCCGAGGCTGGGGGTCGCGAGCGTCACCGCAACGGATTCCAGCGTCGTGCTGTTGCTGACCGTCGCGGTCCGCGTGCTGAGGCCATCGACATTAACGCTCACCGTGCCGCTGGGCGAGGACAGGGAGTCGGAGTCCCAGCCGTCGATGGTGATGCTCGCGCGGCTCGAGGCGGGCGCGGCGGCGATCACCAGAGCGAGCACGAGCGTGATGAGGAAGGCCCGTGTCATGATTCGCGATCGCCCCGGGGGTATGGCTTCGACACCGCCATGTTCGCAAGAGCCGGCCCAAAGGTCAAGTATTAGGACGCGCTGGCCGCCACGGCGCCGGCCCGGCCCGCAGCGAAAGAGGGCCGCGCAATAAAACGGCCCGCCAATCGGGCGGGCCGTCGAGTTTCAATTCCCCTCGGACCTCAAGACTCCAGCTGGCTTGGCAGTCGCCGTGGCGACCTCAGGTCTCGAGCCTTATTCTCCCCTCAGATCTTCGCCTCGGCCAGCCGACGGCGTTGCCGAAATTGCCAGAGGCAAGCAGCGCCGCAGATCAGCCCGCCAAACACGAAGGCCGAGGCCTCGGGGACGGCGACCGGAATGAACTCAATGCCGCGGAAAGCGGTGTTTGTTGGCGCCGTCACAAGAAGGGTCGCCACGTCATTGTCAACGCCCGCGTCTGTCACGGTAATCAGCGTCGAGCCAGTGGTGCCAAACAGGACCGCGTTTCCGGAACCATCGACGTAGCCCGCCAAACCGCGAACTGCTGAATTCGTCGCGCCGTTATTCAGCAGAGTGTATTGCAGCGACCACGTCCCAGCTGCCAAGGTCCACTTTTGGATACCGCCGCCGTTGGCCACAGAACCATCGTCGGCCAAATAGACTGTGTTGGCGTCGCGGAACCAAAAATCATAGGTGGAATGCGATCCGGTGATCGGCATTCCAGCCAAAGTCGTCTCGGAAGAACCGGCAACCATGGGCGTTCCGGTTCCAATTTGTTGGACGGCGAGCCGGGGAGTACTTGAGGCGCTCACATAAAGCTGCCCGTCAGAGATATTAACGACCCGGCTATTCGATCCCGTACCGGTCGCGGTGTTGACGCGAGTCGAAGTCGTGCTTCCAAGGGTGGTGTACTTCACGCCGCCAGTCGCTCCTTGGCCGCTACCCGCATTGCCGCCCGTCCAGATATCCGTCCCATTCGTGGTGATCGCGCTGCGTACGTTGCTGCCATTGTAGGCATCCCCGAGGGCAGTCGTTGTGTTGACGTTCCCGCTGCTGATTTCCACCCGACCAACGACGCGAGCAACGGTAGCCGCAGTGGCTGTGTTCGGGGTCGCCGTTCCTGGGATTGCTCCATAGCCTGCCAATGTCAGGTACTGGCTATTCGTAGAGATCTGCAAAAATCCTTCAGACGTTGAATTACCCGCTAAAGTCAAAGGATTGTTGCCTCCACCTGAAACCGTCGGCAGGGCGATGGTTTGCACAGGCGCGCCGGCCGTTGTGAATTCCTTCAGCGAGGCTGCCGTCGCACTGCCAGTGAGCGCAGCAGTGCCATCGCCGACTTGGACGACCACCAGGTTTCCCTGAGTAATGAGAACTGCATCGGCGCGCTCAACAAGTCCCACGCCCAGCACGATCGCTGCGGCCAACAAGATGCGAGTTGTCTTCATTGTCGTTGCTCTCATGTTTTCAAGTCAATTTCCAGACCCGAATCTCGCAGCCCTATGCCCCGTCGGCCGATCCCAACGCGGCAAAGCTCAAGAACTCGTGCTAAAAGCCGAGACGCACTCAGCCCGAGGCTCGGCGTCATCATCGGTGCAACCCGCAGGACTGTCAATCATTTTTTCGCCAGATTGTCCGCAAATCCTGCCTTCGGAATGCTCTCCGGCGTCCAGACATGGCAGTCCCCGCGGCTTCCGAGGACTCCCCCAGCCCATTTTTCCGGCCATTTCCCGCGACTTTGGGGCCGGCCAGGAATTCTCGCCGCCCGCCGCCTCGCCCCGTTGGGCGCAAAAAATTAGCCCGCCAAACATGGCGAGCCAATCACTGTTCCAGAAATCCCCGTCACCCACTTCCCCTTGTGGCCTACAGCCTGCGGTCTACAGCCTAAGGCTGGCTTCCCCCCTCAAATCCTCGCCTCAGCCAACCGCCGCCGCTGCCGAAATTGCCAGAGGCAAGCAGCGCCGCAGATCATCCCGCCGAACAGAAAGGCCGAGGCCTCGGGCACGGCCACGGCCGGCAACGCCCCGACCCCGCGGAACGCCGTATTTGCTGCGGCGGTCGCGAGAATCGACGGCGTTCCTGCGAACGCTCCGTTGTAGCCAGCGGAATCGACGAGTCTCACAAGTTGGCCGCCGCCGGCTGCGCCGCTGCCACCGAGTCGCGTGGCAAACAGGGTGACTGTCGAGCCACTAACCAAGCCTGTTATGCCTCGATAATCATCGAGATCGACGCCGATCGTCCCATTCGCGGTCCAGGTTGCGCCCGTTAGCGAATACTTAATTACCCCGAGTGAATCGTCGGCAACGTAGAGGGTGTCGTTCCCCGCCACGCCAGCGTCAAGGTCGGCGAAAAAGAAGGCGTAGGGACTTCCCGTGCTTGTCGGCAGGCCTGGTAGATTGGTAATCGTCTGGCCAGACATGGTTGGGAGACCGGTACCTACCGTTCCTAAGCGAACTGCGGTACCCGAAGCGCCAGAAGCATAAAGCTGGCCGCCGAAGTCATTTACTTGTCGCAGGTTCGTAACCGTCGTACTCAATTGCGTGGATGTCGTCGATCCGAGCGTGGTATAGCGAACGCCGCCAGTTCCTCCCGTGACCCAAAGATTGGTGCCATTATCCGTAACGGCTGCGCGTGGATTGTTCCCAGACGCGAAGTCGGTCAATCCCGTGGATGTA
>JANOIK010000298.1:0-1617 GCA_031407585.1 Planctomycetota bacterium
ACGCCCGCCAGCGACGACGACTCGCCTGGCACGATCAAGGAGGCGGACGCGGCCATCGTCCGCCGCGGGTGGAAATTCATCCCGCTGGGCGACCGCGCGATCGAGCCGCTCGAGGGTACGCTCGTGTTGTCAGGCTACGAAATGGACGCGCCCGAGAAAGTGACGCCGCCAGCAGGGCAGCAACCGGCTGCGGTCACCGTCCCCGTCGTCAGCTCGTCGCTGCCAATCAGCTCCCAGGCGTATTTCGCAGTTCGTGCTCATGGCTTGGGCACGATCACCGCATTTCGCGAGGGCGTGCTGGACCGCAATCCGGGGCAGGCGGAAACGATCATGGCGCTTCAACAGTCACTGCTCGGACCGCGCATGCAATCGATGAGCCGGCAGGGGAACAAGCCGGACGAATCGAACGGCGAGTTCAACAAATGGCTGATCGCGGGCGTGGGCGTGGCGCCGATCGGGACGTTCCAGTTGCTGATTTCGCTGCTTGTCCTGGCGATCGGGCCGCTGAACTATTGGTGGCTGAAGCGCCGCGGAAAGCTGCCGCTGCTGCTGGCCACCGTTCCGACCGCCGCGGCCGCGGTGACCGTGTTGCTTGTGGCGTACGGCCTTTTTGGCGATGGGCTGGGCGTTCGCGTGCGTGCGCGCAGCTTCACGCTGCTCGATCAAACCGCGGGCGAGGCGTCCACTTGGGCGCGCCTGTCGTACTTCGCGGGCATCAATCCCAGCGGCGGGCTCACGCTTGAACGCGACACGATCGTCTACCCCATCCACGCGTCGGGCCGCTCGGCCAGTCGGCGTTGGCCGGATCGCGAGATCGCTTGGACCCAGACAAAACAACGGCTTGTGACCGGCTGGTTGCCCTCGCGGACCACGACTCAGTTCTTGGCGATCAACTCTCGAGCCTCGAAGCGGCGGCTGGACTTTCGGCCCGTGGACGGGGGACTGCAAGTCGACAATCGGCTGGGCGTCGGCGTCACGCACCTCGTCATTCAAGATCGCGATGGGAAGCTTTACTGGCTCGAAGGGTTGGCGGCTGGCGAACGGCGCGTCGCCCCTCCCGCCGATCCCCTGAAAGTCTCTGGCACGATTCGCCAACTGTTCTCCGACAACTACCCAGAGTTCCCGCCGGGCGCTGAAGTCGGCAGTTACAACAACTACTCCGGCGTGCTTTTTTCGCACAGCGTGCTGGAAACACAGATCGAGGCGATCAATTCCCCCGTCGTGCGGGGATGGACCGACGGCAGTTACATCGCGGTGACGAGCGCGGGGATCGAGCTGGAACTCGGGCTCGAGGACGTCTCCGAAGAGGGCAGTTTTCACGTTCTCCGCGGGCTGTGGGTGAACTTTACAGCGTCCTTTAATTAATTCCGTCTCAGAACTTCGGCGAAGAAGCAGAACGCTAGCGCGTGTCGGCTAATTAAATAGCTGTCCGAAACCTATGATCGCACCCCGCCGACCCCTGATCGAGCTTCGCGGCCTGCATCGCTATTTCGGCGACACAAAGGCCGTCTACGACATGAGCTTCGAGGTCTACGCGGGGGAGGTGTTCGGGTACATCGGGCCGAACGGCGCCGGCAAGACCACGAGCATGCGAATTCTCGCGACGCTCGATGAGCC
>JANOIK010000206.1:0-7726 GCA_031407585.1 Planctomycetota bacterium
AGATAGTCCTCGAGCGTCTGCCGAATGATCGCCCCCTTGGGCAGCCATAGAATAAGCCCGGAGCCGACAGTCTGGCTGATGGTGAACAGCTCGAGCTGCTTGCCCAGCACGCGATGGTCGCGCCGCTTCGCTTCCTCGAGCTGCGTGAGATAGTCGGTGAGCTCTTTCTTGTCGAAGTACGCGGTGGCGTACACGCGTTGCAGCTGCTCGCGGGCGGAGTCGCCCTTCCAGTACGCCCCCGCAACGCTCAGCAGTTTGAACGCCTTGCCGATGTGCCCCGTGCTGGGAATGTGCTTGCCGCGGCACAGGTCGAGGAACTCGCCGTTGCGATAAAACGACACGGTCGCCTGGTCGGCAAGCCCCGTCTCGATGTGCTCGACCTTGAGCGCCTGCCCCATCTCCGCGCACAACTTCGCAGCCTCGTCGCGACCCAAAACCATCCGCTCGAACTTCAGGTCTTCCCCCACAATCTTGGCCATTTCGGCCTCAATTGCCGGGAAATCCTCCTCGGAAATCGGACGCTCCAGCCGGAAATCGTAGTAAAACCCGCTGCCGGTCGTCGGCCCAAACGCGAGCCCCACGCCGCCGCCCGAGCTCCCGTACAGCCGCATCACGGCCTGAGCCATCACATGGGCCGCGCTGTGCCGCATGACCCCCAGCGCCTCAGCATCCTTCTTAGTCACCAGCCGCACGCGCACCTCGCGCGCTCCGCCCCCGGCGCGTCCCGCTTCAGCGGGATGCGCATCCCCGGGCTGCGTCGCTTCAGCGACCAGCGGTGCATGCAAATCGCACAGCTCCCCATCGACCTCCGCGACTATCGAGGCGCGGGCCAGCCCGCCGCTGATCGCAGCGGCCACATCGTACGCCGTGGCGCCATCCGCCATTTCGCGCCGACTTCCGTCGGGCAAGATCACGATCACCATATCCGCTTTTCAGTTATCCCCCTCCCTGAAAGGGAAGGAGCTAGGGGAGGAATTCCCGCCGCATCCATCGCGCCGAGACATGAACTTCTCACCGCATTCGCCATCGTTCATTCCGAAATCTTCGTCCTTCGTCGCAACGCTTCGCGAGTATAGACCTCGCCGCGCCGCGCGGCCAAGGCGAACGTGTGATCCAAGGCGAAGTGCACTGCAAGATCGCGAGTCCGCGCTTGAGCGTCGGCTGAGCATGAGCAACGTGCGCAGATTCTCGAAAGCTTCGTGCCCCGACTTCGAGCTCAGCCTCATACAAGGACCGCGCCCAACCGCGCGAGGTGCGCTTGATAAAGTCGCATCCCTCACCACCCACGTGGGAATTGCCGGTCCCACGGGCCGAGACACGGGGCAAAAGTCACACTTCGTGCTAAAAATCGGCCCGAAATCGGCCTCCCCCACTTCGTGCCCGGCGGAAGTCAAGCACGAGCGGCCCGAACAATCCCGAAAATCCTCCCCCACTTCACCAAATCTTCCCATCGTCACAAGTGATTGATGCTGAAAGACTAAGACCGCTTGGCGCATCGGCAGAGTCCCCGCCATGGAAAAATTTTGCCCCCTTTGGCGGCAAAACTGTTGCAAGCAGCTATTTCCTTGGTAAAGTGAGCTAGGAATGGCGGCCACAGCGTCCGCCCAGGGTGTGCTTTTCTGCCGTTAGGGCGTTTGACTTCAATCGCCCGCAAAAATTACTTTTCACTTGGCTGAAGCTGACGCGCTGAAGAGAGACACCAAGAGCATCACACGAAACGCGGGTTCAGACAGTTTTCTTTTTCGTGACAGGCGGTTTCGCTAACTGAGAGCTTGAAAACAGTCAGCTTCGGTCGCAATCGAATCTGCCCCCCAACCAAGCGCAGCTTTTGATCGGGTATCACTCACCTACATGAGACGGGGACTTGGAGAAATGAACATGAAACGTGGATTGGTTTTAACATTGTGCGCTTTGGCCCTGGCGGCGAGCGGACGCGAGGCTCGGGCCCAGGCTCTGGTCCTGGGACCCACCGACATCGCGCTCAGCCTCAACCTGCGCTATACGGACCCGAACACGCCGGCCACCGGCGGTAACTGGTACCTGACCGCCAAGACCGGGTCGACCGCGGGCATTGCTGCGTTGAGCATCTGGCTCAACAACGTCAACACCGTTGGCATCACCGGCGGCAACGGCGGCGTCGCCGCGAACGGCTACCCGTCCGTCAGCAACCTCACAATTGGCAACATTGCCAATGCCGGTAACCCCTACAACGGTACGTTCGGCGGCATCGTCAACGTGGTGTACGCCCAAGACACGGCCCTCGGCATCGACCACGACTCCAACGGCGGCACGCCCAACCAGATCATCCTGAATGTTGGTCGCGGCGCCGGCACCCCGGGCAATCGCACCTTCGATGCCCTTCGCCCGTTTGAGGCCGCGCCGGTTGCTGGCAATGGAACGTGGGATAATGCCGCTCTGATCGTCTCGGGCACCTTCGGCGCCGTACGGCCGACCTTCAGCACGACCGCCGGCAACATCACCGGCGGAAACGTTCTCGCCCCTGGCACCACCACCACCATCCCGGCCAACAACTCGGTGGCGGCCGTCGTGTCGACCCGCGTCCGCGGCGACTCGCTCGGCAGCCTCAACCTGAACACGGTTGCTGGCGAAGGTCTGCGTCCTGGCGATGCGAACCGCGACGGTCGCGTCAACTCCAATGACTTCAGCATTCTGACGAACAACTTCAACCAAGTTGGCGTCTCGAAGACCTGGGATCAGGCCGACTTCAACAGCTCGACCACGGGCGCCGAAGTTAACTCGAACGACTTCAGCTTCTTGACGAATAACTTCAACCAGAATTCGGCGATGCCTCAGACCGCTGTCGCGATCCCCGAGCCGAGCGCCCTGGCGCTGGCCGGCCTCGCGATCCTCGGCCTGCGTCGTCGCTCGCGTCGCTAATAAGTTGTCTACGTTCAAGTTTTCGCTAACAAGAAAGAAGCACTTTTGCTAATGAGGGAATTTGAACCGGTCGTGTAGCCCGATAGACGGGACGCCTGAAACGGGCTAAATTACACGACAACACTTAGTAGCTTTCAATGATTTGAATTCACTTCACAACGTAGACTTTGAGAATAACACACATGAAAAACATTCTTGCTCTGACTGCCCTTGCTTTGGGCCTTGTTTGCACGACCGCTAACGCGGCCAGCCTTAAGACCTCCCCCGCCAATACCCCGGGCGCCCCGGACTACGAACTGTACCTCGCCGGTGAAGGTACTCTGTTCGACGTGGTTGACCTGACGATCACGCCGCTTCCAGGCGTCACGTTTCTCAACCCTGTCACCGGTACGTCCGGCGGCACGGGCCCCGGGAACGTGAGATCGGGGAACGATCCCGGTACCTTCGCCAACCGTATGATTGATCGTGACCCGGGCGAAGGCGATGGCGGCAAGGGATGGGCCATCGCGTCGCGAGTGGTCAACGCCACCACCTTCAACTTTGTGTTTGGTCCGAACCCGGCTGTGCCCATCGTCACGGCCCTCGATCCGGGCGGCCGTCTGTTCCTGGGTCAGATTCAGACGACCGGCCAGCCGTCGAGCGGCTCGATCCGCCCGGGCCACGTGGCCAACGTCAGCGTCGCTCTGATTCTGAATGGCGTCACGGTCCAGACCCTCACCGGTGCGATTGTTTCGCCGGAGCCGGCCAGCTTCGGCCTCGCGGGCATCGCGGCGATCGCCGGCATGGCTTTCCGCCGCCGTCGCAGCGCCTAGTTTGAAATCGACTTCTACGTGAGGCTCCCCCGGGCCGCATGTGGTGGTGATACCCAAGGCCCCCTGGTTCGCAAGAATCAGGGGGCCTTTTTTTATGCGCCCTTCCTCACCGCGAAGAGCCGGAATTGGCCGCGGATAAACGCGGATTTACGGGATGAACGCGGATAGGAATTACGAGTTTCCTTGCATTGCTCCTTGATCCGCGTGAATCCGCTAAATCCGCGTTCCTCCGCGGCCAATTCCCCCGTGAGCCTTGCCCAAATCGGACCTATTTCTTGACATTTGCAAGCGGTCCTGTAGATTAATGGCGTTGGTCGCGATCGCCCGCAGCTCCGCGATTGCAAACGCTTCTCTCTCCAACGAGTCACGCTACTGTTTGCTGCATCTAGCGCCTTCTGATCGCCGCAGTTCGCTGTCGTTCCCGTGCGGCTCTCTCGTCCGCACGCGCTGCATGCCTCGCCGGAGCTGCGCAGCGAGCACCTCGCGCGCACTGTCCGCCAGCGCTGTCAACGACGCTCAGAATCCTGCTCCGCGGTCCTTCCAATGATCCCCTCCGTCTTCCTCGAAACTGCGATGATTCCATGAAACCTTCCCTCCGATTCGCAGTGATTGCAATGTTTTCCGTCATCGGCTCAACGGCCGCTTCCACCGTCCGCGCCGCCTCGCTGGATTTCACGAGTCCCACCCCCGAAAATGTCGCGGTGTACGTTAAGTCGGACGGAACCTTGTTCGACTTCTTCCGTCTCACGCTCACGCCAGGCGCGGGCGTCACATTCGCGCGGCTGCGCAGTGGCTACGCCTCTGGTGGAGTACCACTCGGACCAAACGAAAAAGGCACATACCGCAATCGCGTGCTCGACGCCGACCCCTCGGATATCGACGGCGGCAAGGGGTGGGCCTACAGCCCCATCCAGTCCGGCTCGAACGGTATCGACTTCTTCATGGGGCCAAACCCGGCAATTCCGATCGACACGTCCGGCGAGCCCGGCGGCCGGCTCTTCCTGGCGAACGCCTGGCTGGCCATCCCGCCCGCCACGCGGCCATTTGCATTCCAAGTCACGCTGGAACTCGTCAACAACGGCGTCACGGTTCAAACGCTCTCCGCCGCCCTCGCCCCCGAACCGTCTGGCGGATGCCTCGCCCCCATCGCCCTCGCCGCGCTGACCAAGGTTGCCCGCCGGCGAAGAAGGCTTTTCCGCGCTTCCTCTCTTTCCGTCGAGCACGCCTCTGCCCCCGGTCACCACGCAATCCACTTATCTCGCGCGTTCAGCCTTGACCATCATGCGTAGGGATCCTCGGACGTCTCCTCCGCTCGCAGGCGCTGCGACAGACGTTATCGAAGCGCGAAGTGGTCATCGAACTTGCCAAAAACCAGGAACCAAACCCATGAAAGCCTGCCTCGCCCTCGCTGCCACCTTCGCGACTTGCCTCATGGCGGCCGAGACCCGGGCCGCTTCCTACAACATCACACCCTTCAGCCTTGGCAGCAGCAACTACGCGCTCTACGTGCGCTCCGAAAACACGGTTTTCGAGGTGCTCACGCTCACGATCACGCCGCGCCCGGGGGTCACGTTTGCCAATATCAGCACCGGAAACAACCTTGGCGTTCCGCGTTCGCCGAACGAGGACTTCACCTTCGCCAACCGCCGGCTGGATGGCGACCCGCTGGACGATCCGCGGAACAAGGGCTGGAGTTTCGCAACCAGAACCGCCAACGCCAACTTGCTCGACATCACCGTGGGTCCGAATCCCGAGGCGCCCATCGACACCACCAGCGAGCCGAACGGCCGCCTGTTCCTGGCCAATATCAGCATCGCCGGCACGCCGACCGACCCGCGACGGCCGAGCTACTACGCGGACGCCACTCTGGAGCTCGTCAACAACGGCATCGCCGTTCAGACCTTCAACATTCCGATTCTCGATGTTCCGGAGCCGACGGGCGCGTTACTGGCATTCATGGCGATTGGCGCGGCAGCGACCCGGTTTCGCCGCCCACGCCGCCGCGCCCGCCAGCGGATGCCTGTCCCCAATCGCCCTCGCGGCCCTATTGCGCAGCGGCCGCCTACGGACACGACGGTCCGCATGTCCTCCAACCATGAGCAGTAGGAAACTATGAAGACCGTCCTTGTGCTCTTTTAAGTTCGATGTCGTGCGTTCACTTCCACCAACGTCCACATTGAGAAGAACTCTCATGAAAAACATTCTTGCTTTGACCGCCCTCGCATTGGGCCTCGTTGGCACGACCGCCAGTGCGGCCAGCCTGAAGTACACGACCACCGCGGGCTATGGGAGCTACGCCTTTTACGTTGCCTCGGAAGGCACTGCGTTCGACGTGATCACGTCGACGATTACCCCGCTTGCTGGCGTCACGTTCGCCAACCCTGTCACGGGTACCTCCGGCGGCACTGGTCCGGGGGGGACAAGAGCGCCGAACGACCCCGGGACCTTCGCCAACCGTATGCTCGATCGTGACCCGGGCGATGGCGATGGCGGCAAGGGTTGGGCCTTCGCGTCTAGAACGATCAACGCCACGACCTACAACTACACCGCGGGTCCGATCCCGGCCGTGACGATCGACACCTCCACCGAGCCGAATGGCCGCCTGTTTCTGGGCCAGGTTCAGCCGATCGGCACCCCGTCGAGCGGCGCGATCCGCCCGGGGCACCGATTCGACGTCACGCTCGAGCTGATTCTCAACGGCGTCCTGGTGCAAACCCTCAGGGGTATCCCCGAGCCGGCCAGCTTCAGCCTGGCGGGCATCGCCGCGATCGGCGGCCTCGCCTTCCGGCGCCGCGATCGTTATCGACGCTTCAGGAACCGTCAACGATAATATCGCGGACTACCTCCGCGCCGTGTACGGCTGCAATTGAGCTGTTGCTCCGGGCGCCTCACTCTGCATCGATCCTCTTCACCCATTTCAAGGGTAGGCACGCTAATGAAATCTCAACTCCTGGCGGTCACGCTCATCCTCACGTCCGCCGCCGTCGCCAGCGCGGCCAGCTTAAGCGCCACCCCAGTCTCGGGCCCCAGCCGACAATACGCCCTCTACGTCCGCTCCGAAGGCACGGTGTTCGACGTGTTCTGGCTCAGGCTCATCCCCGGGCCCAATGTAACGTTTGCCAGGATTGTTTCGGGATTCAATATGGGCGTGCCCCGCGGTCCGAACGAACCCTTCACGTATCGCAATCGGGTGCTCGACCAGGACCCCCTCGATGGCGGCAAAGGGTGGGGATTCCCCGGACCCACGATCAACGCGAACTCGATCTCCGTGGCCGGCGGACCCCTCCCCGCCGTTCCGATCAACACCGTGAACGAACCGGGCGGCCGGCTGTTCCTCGCCAACTTCTTCGTCAACGTCGCCCAGCCGACGCCGTCGTACGTCGACGTCGAGCTCGAGCTGATCAGCAACGGAGTCACCGTCCAAACGCTATTCGGCCGAGCGTCGGTCATCCCCGAGGCGGCTAGCTCGACGCTGGCAATGTTCGCCGCTTGCGCCCTCACGTCCTGGAGACGCCTGGGGAGAGCCCGACGAGCCCAATCGCCCTAATGCGTGCGGCATGGCACAGAGTGGCGTTCTTGGCCCGTTCGATCGTCGGCTCGTGCGCGCCGTTCGCAATTGTCCTCCGGAACGGACAATTCAAAATGTCCAAGGCGCCGAACTCTGGCCGTCGTGGAACGGCCGGCCCCTACGACAATCTCGCGAATGGCCCTCTTGACAGCGACGACAAACTAGTGTACAAATAAACCTGCGAGCAAGAGCTAGGCCCCAAGGTCGTGCATGGCTTCAGCCGCAAGTCGATTTTGTCACTCGGCGCCCGTCGCCATGAGCCTGCCCGAACGCCCTCCGGTCGATAAACGCCGAGTTTCGTCGCCGCCTTCCCTTCCCAAGAAAATCATGAAATGCCAAAATTCACCGAATTATGACCGCACTCCGGTTCGCCGCGCCCGACGTTTCCCGAGAACTCCCAACACCGGACGTTCCAAAATTAACGAATTTTGGAACACCCAATCGAATT
>JANOIK010000383.1:0-12598 GCA_031407585.1 Planctomycetota bacterium
CCGCTGCCCGCGAGCGGGCTCTTGCCGCAGCATTTTTCGGCGATTGCGGCGGCGGGGCCGATCGTGGGGCCGATTCTTGCCGGGCTCATGTTCGGGTGGCTGCCGGCGCTCGTTTGGATTCTCGTCGGCTCGATCTTCATCGGCGGCGTGCACGACATGGCCGCGCTCACGGCGTCGATTCGCCATCGGGCGGCGTCGATCGCCGAGGTCGTGCGGCAGCACATGAGCCGGCGTTCGTACTTCATGTTTTTGGCGTTCATCTGGTTGGCGCTCGTGTACATCATCGTGGCGTTCACCGATGTGACCGCGTCGGCGTTCGTGGGGCCGGCGACGGCGGAGAGCGGGGGCGTCGGCGGCGCCGCGGTCGCGTCGTCGTCGCTCATGTATCTGGGGCTGACGCTCGCGATGGGCGTGGCCATACGCTATTTGCGGCTGCCGGCGTGGGCGGCGCTGGTAATTTTTCTGCCGCTGGTGGGATGCGCGATCGTCGCGGGTCCCCACGTGCCGTTCGATCTGGGAGCGCTGACGGGCCTGTCGGCCGGCAACGACCGCAAGGCATGGGACGTGTTGCTCTTGGCGTATTGCCTGATCGCGGGGGTGCTTCCCGTGTGGCTGCTGTTGCAGCCGCGGGGGCAACTCGGCGGTTATTTTTTGTACGCGGCGCTGGGCGCCGGGGCGCTCGGGCTGGCGTTCGGGGGCGGGAAGGTCGAGTACCCCATGTTTCGCGGCTGGGAAGCGTCGCTGGCCGGCGGGCCGATGACGGCGCTCGTTCCCATGCTTTTCATCACGATCGCGTGCGGGGCGTGCTCCGGATTTCATTCGCTGATTGCCAGCGGAACGACGTCCAAGCAATTGCGACGGGAGACGGACGCGAAATCGGTGGGCTACGGGGCGATGCTGCTCGAGGCGATGGTGGCGGTCGTCTCGCTGTGCTGCGTCATGATGTTCGCAGAAGATTCGCCGCGGCTGTTCACAGGCGGAAAGCCTAACCCGCCGAACCTCATTTACGCGGCGGGCATCGGGAAGTTTCTGGACGTCGTGGGCGTACCGTCGCGCATCGGCATCACGTTCGCGCTCATGGCGTTCACGACGTTCGTCTACGACACACTCGACGTGTGCACGCGGCTGGGGCGGTTCATTTTGCAAGAACTCACGGGCTGGCGCGGCCGCGGCGGGCGGTGGTTCGGCACGGCGCTGACCGCCGGCGTGCCGATGTTCTTTCTTTTGAGACACCCGGTGGATTCGGCGGTGCCGGTGTGGCGCCTGTTCTGGGATCTGTTCGGCGCCAGTAACCAGTTGCTTGCCGCGCTCTCGCTGCTGGGCGTCACGGTGTGGCTGTGGCGAACGCGGCGGGCCATGTGGGTGTGGTTCGTCACGGGCGTGCCCACGGTGTTCATGTACGTGATGAGCACGTGGGCGCTGGCGGCGATGACGGTTCCCAAGTTCCGGGCGGCGGATGGCGGTTGGACGGCGCCGCAAGATCCCGTGCCGTGGATCGGCCTGGTGCTGCTGGTGCTCGCGGCGCTGATGCTCGTCGAAGCGGTGCTCGTGCTCGCGTCGCTGGGCAAGCCGCCGCAGGGCGGGGCGCGACCGGCGCTGGCGAGTTAACGTGCCTTTCAGATGGGCAGGGTGCCATGGCCACTGCTCTGAGTGGCCATGTCTCTTCAAGTCCAAGCATGCCCACGCCGGGCCGTGGGCATGGCACCCCGTTACGCCCCGCGTTCCAGGTCGAGGTCGACCATCAGGTCGCCGGCGACGGCTTCGAGCGCCGATCGCAATGCGGCTTCGCTCACGCCGGCGGGCAGCCGCAGCTTGGCGAAGGCGCGGAACAGGGGCACGCCGCTCTCGGCCGCGGCGACGCACTCGGTTTGCAGCTCTTCGACGTTCACGCCGTGCGAGACGAGCACGCGGCTGATCTCGCGGACGATGCCCGGGCGGTCTTGGCCCACGAGATCCAGATGCACGAGCGGCTGACGGCCGAGCGCGGCCGGCGTCGCGTCAGGGTGGACGATCGACTCCAGCCCCGCGTCGCCAAGGGCCCGCAGCGCCGCGGCGAGCAACTCGGCCTGCGCGGCGTCGACCTCGACGCGCAAGATCCCCGCGAAATGGCCCGCGAGATGCGCCATGCGGCTCTCGACCCAGTTGGCGCCGTGGTCGGCGACCACGCGGGCGATCGACTCGACGAGCCCGGGGCGATCGGCGCCTAAGACGGTGAGGATAAGTGAAGTCTTACTCATAGCGTGACATGAATCACGGCGACCAGGATTGATGGGCAGTTAGTGCTGTGCGATATGTTCCTGCGTTCAAAGGCTATAGATCACCGTTCGATGGGAATTCTGTCCAATGAATTGGGCTGCCGTCTCGAATGATAAAATAGTCCTCACATGGAAGGGTAAGGATCCTCGTCTCGCCATGTTCGTCGATGGATATCCTATCGCCTGACGCAGAGATGCTATCCAACTCGGCAGAAATCTCTATCTCCTCTCCTTTTCGAAGCTTGTAAACGCCCGCCCATGGATCCACTTGCAGAAATACTGCGGATTCGTTGGAGTTAGAGAAGAGTATGCGAACTTGCATCAGACGCTTGTTGTGCCCGTGGTGAAAGTGAATCAGTGCTACGGAATCTGCTCGCCGCGGATGAGGTCGTCGAACGATTGGCGTTGGCGGATGAGGTGGGCCTTGCCGTTTTCGACGAGCACTTCGGCGGCGAGCGGCTTGCTGTTGTAGTTGTTGCCCATGACGGCGCCGTAGGCGCCCGCGGCACCGATGACCACGTAGTCGCCGACCGTCGCGTGCGGCAGCTCGCGCGTGCAGACGAAGCCGCCGGCTTCTTGGGTGAAGATGTCGCCGGATTCGCACAGCGGACCGCCGACGATCACCGGTTGGGTGGATGACGTTTCGCCGCTGCGCCGGGGGCGCGCGGCGCCCGGCTCGCTGGTGGCGTTGTACGCGATCGCCATGGGGTGGTAGGCGCCGTAGAGGATGGGGCGCGCCAGATTATTGAACCCCGCATCGAGCAGGTAGAACAGGTTGTCGCCCATTTGCTTCACGGCGCGGATCTCGGCGATGAGGGCGCCGCTCTCGGCGACCAGGTATCGGCCTGGCTCGATCTCGAGGCTCACGGCGTGGCCGAACTTTTCGGCGAGGCGCTGCCGCGTCGCGTCCCACAGTTCGTAGTAGCCGGTGAGGTCGACGCGCTGATCGCCGTCGCGGTAGGGCGTCGGCAGTCCGCCGCCGGCGCTGATCGCGTGAATCGACGGGCCCACGGCAAGGCACGCCTGCTCCATCGCGCCGCACACGTGGCTGAGGTGCTCCAGATCGGTGCCCGAGCCGATGTGCATGTGCAGACCGGAGATCGACAGGCCGTGCTTGCCGGCGAGCTCGACGCAGTCGCCGAGCTGCTCGTGCCAGATGCCGTGCTTCGATTGCTCGCCGCCCGTGTTGGTTTTTTGGCTGTGGCCGTGGCCGAAGCCGGGGTTGATGCGGAGGGTGATGCTTGCCGGTGGCGAGGACGCCCCGGCTCGCTGGTTGGCAGGTGAGCCGGCGCGCTGCATCGCTTCGCCGTATTGGGCGATCATGTCTGGCGAGCCGCAGTTCACGGGAATGCCGTGCTTCACAACGACTTCGAGCGTCTCGCGGTCGAAAATGTCGGCCGTGTAGACGATCTCGGGATGCTGGTCGGGGGGCAGGTCGACGCCGCCGCCCTTGAAGCCCGCGGCGAGGGCCCGCTGAATTTCGCCGGCGCTGACCGCGTCGACAACGCCGCCGCGGCGGCGGATGAGATCGAGAATCGCGAGACTGGAGTTCGCCTTCTGGGCGAAACGTACGGCGTCGAACGACGCGAGATCGGCGATGCGTTCGGCGATCATGGCCGCGTCGTACACGTAGAGAGGCGTGCCGAATCGCTGGGCGAGGTCGGCGACCGAGTGGCCGGCGACGGAGTCGATGAGGGGGGGGAATTCAACTTCGGTTGTCGGCATGTTGGCGTGCTGCGTGGGAGGGACGCGGTTTGAATATCGCTATGACCACGTTATCCCGAGGGGGTTCACAAAAAAAGGCCCCCGACCGTGCGGTCGGGGGCCTTTTCGATTTCAGGCCAGTTCAGCGAGCGGCCTCAACTACGGCGCTGTGGCGGGCGCGGCCGCCGGGCGCGCTCCCGCCCCGCCGCCGCCCATCGCGGATGCGGCGATCGCGCGGAGCACGCCTTGCTCCGCTTCGAACCGGATCTGCACACCGTTCTCCACGGGCTGCGCGACCACGTGAATGTGGTCCTGTCCCGCGGCGGCGGCGACGATGCCCGCCGCCATTTCGATCGCCGCCCGCTCCTGCTCGGGCGCGATGGTCTTCAGCGATTCCAGGACGCGGCTCAGCGAGACGGTCAGCTCCATCGGCTTGACGGGCGTCGCGGGGGCGGCGGCGCTCGCGTCGATCACCGCCTTGAGCGCGGCGGCCGCGTCGCGACCCAAGGCGACGTACGCGCTCTGACCGCCGAGGCCGACGACCAGGTCGGCCTGATCGCCGAACAGGGCCTTGGCCTCGGCGTCGGCAACCTTGATCTGGGTGGTATGGAACGTGATGTCGCCGTGCGTTTCGGCGGCCCACGCGATCGGCGCCATCCGCTCGGTGCTGCGGCCCGCGAGCGCCTCGGAAAGCTTCTTCAGGCCGTTTTCGATTTTCTTGGGATCGGTGATCAACCCGCCGATGACGACGGTTCCGGAACTCGGCCCCATCTTCACAACCGCCCCGCCGTCGATCGAACCGGCTTTGACGGTTTCGAGCAGCGCGTCGAGGATTTGGCCCAGCCCGTCGCGGAGCGGCTGCCGCAGCGATTCTTCTTCTTTCTCAATGTCTCGCAACACTTCCGCGCGGAAACTGGCAATCACGTTCTCGGCCTGCGCGGCGTTTGCGCCCGACACCTTGCCCGCGAACGACAGCGTCGCGGCGGCTTCCGGCTGGTTGAAGCCGGCGAAGTTCGTGGTCGCGGCGGCGCCTTCGGCAAACTCGGTCGCCATTGCCGAGCCCGGCACGGCCACCATGTTGATGTCTAAGGCGACGTTCTGCGTCGGGCCGCCGACCGCGAGGCCGAGCGTGACTGACTGCAACTCGCGAAGCATCTGCCCCGTCGCGTCGATTTGGCTCTGCAGCGCGCCCTTGCGAGCCTCGAAGTCCGCGTCGCTCTCTTCCGGCATCTTGGTCATGCTGCCGGTGGTGCGCGACATCGTCTCGATGCCTTGCTGCCGCATCGCCTGCGGAATGTTCTGCACGTTGATTTGGATCGCCACGTCGTACTGTGCGACCAACGGGCCGAGCACGTCGCTGGGGTCGGGCGGCATCGTCTTGAGCGAGTCGGGGTTCATGCCCACGAGCATCCAGCCCGAGGTAGTGACGGCGTAGCCATCCTGCCCCAGGGCATTGACCTGGGTCACGCCGTTGCCCATGTCGCGGCCGGCGATGCCGAGCGGCGCGAGCGCCTCCAGCAGGGCGGCCTGATCGCTCACGGGCAGGTAGAGCGCGGCGTTGGGGAAGAACGACGCCATGTCGACGACGGCGCCGATCGGCTTGGTCTTGTCGAGGCCGGCAAGACCCTTGCCGTTGGTGGCTTGATTGAGATGGCCTTCCACCATTTGTGACCCGCCGGGCATGCCCACCAGGCTGCCGATAAAGTCGGCGTCCTGCATGAGTTGCTCGTAGCTGCTGATGGCGATGATCGCGACGGGCTGCGGAGCGGCGGGCTCGGCGGCCGGGGGGGCTGCGGGCGGGGCCGCGTCTTGCGCGACGGCGACGCGCGTGGCCGTTGTGAGAGCTAGTGCCAGGCCGCACGCGAGGGCGATCCGGCGGAAGGGTGTGAATTGCACCGTGAAGTTCTCCATGAAAAAAAGGCAGATAGTCGTGTGATGGTCAACTAGAGAGAGTCGCTCGTCCGGGACTTGCCTGTCATGCGAGCAACCGAGAAAGTCTAAAATTAAACCCCGGTGTTACTTCGCCCGTCACTTGGGAAAATTGTCCGCGGCCTCGCGGCGCGACAACGAAAGCGGCCGAAGCGAAAAAATCGCGGCGTCAGATGCCGGGACAAGCGTGCTTGTTCCGCCGGCGTGTGCTGAGGGGGGAGTTCGCGTTAGGGGATCGCGTAATGCGGACGGCGCGGCGCTCAGCGCTCGCGGAAGGTAATGCGGCCCTTCGTCAAGTCATACGGCGAGAGCTCCACCCGAACCTTGTCGCCGGGGACAATGCGGATGAAATGCTTTCGCATACGGCCCGCGACGTGCGCGGTGACCTGGTGCCCGCCTTCGATCTCCACGCGGAACCGCGTGTTGGCGAGCGCTTGAGTCACGACGCCCTCGACTTCGAGGGCTTCTTCTTTTTGCTTAGACATACAGGTCCTTGGTCCCCTGGGTACGGATGCACGCGACGAGTTGCTCTCGGACGGGTCGCTCTCGGCTGGATTGCTCTCGGATAGGCCGAGGCTTGCCGCATGTCCGCGTGGCGCCTCCAGCGGCATAACCCACAATCCTAGCATCCGCGCACGCCGCGTCCAACCGCCCAAAGCGCCATCTGTGGGGTCATTTCGCGGTTCGTGCAGGCGTGAAATGCTAGACTAGGGTGCCACTGCTTTTGGCCGCCATTTTGTCCGCCGGCCTCGCGGGGGTGCGAGTGTGCCGGTTGGGCGAATGATGCAGACCTTTCGCCGCGGCCGCGACCCATGCAGGGCGGAAAACCCAAGTTCTTGCTCCATAACGAGTTTGACGGCTTTCGGCAAACCCGGAACAATTGACGGTTTGGCCCGCCCGATCCGCGTCCCCGTGGTTCCCCAGCGGGCCGCCGCAGCCTGAGGCTTCCTCTCCACGCGCTATGAGCCGGATTCCCGAACAAGTGAGCAGTGCATCGAATCCCGGCGATTCGGGCCCCGACGACGAGGCGATCCGCCGCGCGAAGCAGGAAATCCAGTCGCTCGTGCAGGAGGTGGTCGACCTCTCCAAGAGCGAGATCGACCCTGCCGAGTTTTACGCGGCGCTGCTCGACAAGTCGATTTCCGCCCTCGCGGCGATCGGCGGCGTCGTGTGGACGCTCGATGAACAGTCTGGCTTCAAGCTGGAGTATCAGGTCAACCTGCAGCAGACGGGATTGATCGCGAGCCCCGAGGCGATGAACCGCCACAGCCGGCTGCTGGGGCAGCTTGCGAAGCGCGGCGAGCCGGCGCTCGTGGCGCCGCACTCCGGCGCTGGGCCGGACGACGACGAGTCGGCGGCGAACCCCACCGAGTTTCTGCTGGTGGTGGCGCCGATCATTTCTGATCGGGGCGTCGACGGACTCGTCGAAATCTTCCAACGCACGGGGGCTCGCCCCAACACGCAGCGCGGCTACTTGCGATTCCTGCAGCAGATCTGCGAGATCGCCGCCGAGTTCATCAAGACCCGCCGGTTGCGCGACTTCGGCGCCAAGCAGACTCTGTGGGAGCAGCTCGAGAGCTTCACCGCGCTCGTCCACGAACGGCTCGACTCGCGCACGACGGCGTTTACCATCGCGAACGAAGGGCGCCGGCTGATCGGCTGCGACCGCGTGACGGTGGTGCTCAAGAAGGGGCCGAAGTACGTCGTCGAAGCGATCAGTGGGCAGGACACGTTCGACAAACGCTCGAATGTGGTCCGCATGCTGCGGGACCTGTCGGCCGTGGTCGTGAAGAGCGGCGAGGACCTGTGGTACGCGGGCGACACGACAAACTTATCGCCGCAGGTCGAGAAGGCGGTGAACGCCTACGTCGACGAGTCGCACACCAAGCAGATCGCGGTGCTGCCGCTGCGCGAGGCTGATCCGCTGTCGGACGATCCCAATCGGCCAAAACGGCACGAGAACATGCTGGGGGCGATCGTCATCGAGCAGCTCGTCGACAGCCGCTCGCCCGACGGGCTGACGCAGCGCGTCGACGTGGTGCGGCGGCACAGCAGCACGGCGCTCACCAACGCGCAGTCGCACGAGGGGCTGTTCCTGCTGCCGCTGTGGCGGCTCATCGGCAAGAGCCGTGTGCTGGTCGCCGCCCGCAACCTGCCGAAGACGATCCTCGCGAGCATCGCGCTGGTGGCTGTCGTCGCGGCGATGTGGCTCATGCCATGGGACTTCACGGTGACGGCTGAGGGCAAGCTGCTGCCCGAGACGCGCAGCTACGTGTTCGCCGCGAACGACGGGAAGATCATCGATGTGAGGGTGGATGACGGCGATACGGTGACGGCCGGGCAGGTGGTCGCGCGCCAGGAAAGCGACTCGGTGGAGCTTGAAATCGCTCGTCTCGAGGGCGCCAAGCACACCAACGCGACGCAGATCGATAACATCGAGATGCAGATCAACAACTTTGAAGACGGCCTGGCGCGCAACTCCGAAATACTGGAGCTTGCCAATCGCGTGAGCCAACTCCAGAGCGAGGCCGCGAGTTTGGAGAAGCAGCTCAAGATCGTCCGCAAGAAGGAAGCGTACCTGGAAATCATGAGCCCGATCGACGGCAAAGTGGTGACCTGGAAGGTGCGCGACAACATCGAAAACCGGCCGGTGAAAACCGGGACGCGGCTGATGGACATCGCCAATCCTGAGAAGGATTGGGAGCTCGAAATCGACGTTCCCGAGTCGAAGGTTGGCCACGTGATCCGCTACTTGCGGAAGATTCGCGAGGAGGACCCCAAGGCGCAGCTCAAGGTCGAGTTCATGCTGAAGACTTACCTCGGCATTGACCTGCACGGGCACGTCGTGCGCATTGGGTCGAGCGCCGAGGTCGCGGGCGAGAAGGGTAACACGGTTCGCATGGACGTCGCGTTCGACCAGGATGAGTTGCTGAAGCTCGCGCCAGGGGCGACCGAGAAGTCCATCGCCGCGCTGAAAGCTGACCCTGTCGCGGCGGCGAAGGCAATCGCGGAGCTGAAGAGCAACCTCAAAGTCGGCAGCGACATGAATGCCAAGATTTACTGCGGCCGGGCGCCCGTCGGTTACGTGTTGTTCCACGATCTGTGGGAGTTCATCCAGTCGCGGATTTTGTTCCGGCTGTAGTTCTTTGTGCGTCCAGTCCCAGCGTGCTTCGGACTGGTCGCTTAAGCGACCAGTCCAGCGTGGAGTTAAGCTATGTGTTCTTCGTTACTGCTTTTCGTAGCGTTGTTTGGTCAGATTGCAGGTGAGGCGGCGCCGGCTTCGCCTTCGAATCCGTCGCTCAATGGGGATTCGATTCCTTATCGGGCGTCGATTCAGGCGCGCTACGACAACCGCGTGTTCGCCCAGGTCGAAGGGTTGCTCGTGACGCTCAACGTGACCGAAGGGTCGCAAGTGACCGAGGGCCAGGTCATCGGACTAATCGATGACCGCACGGCCCAGGCCGCAGTCGACGTGGCGGGGATCGCCTTTCATGCCGCCGACGAGCGTGCCAAGGACACCGTGGAAGAACGGTACGCATCGAAGGCCGCCGCGGTCGCGAAGAAGGACTACGAAATGGGCCTGCAAGCCAACCTCGGCGGTAAGCAGAATATCTCTATCATCGAGATGGAAAAGAAGAAACTCGACGAGGAGCGCGCCACGCTGCAAATCGAAAAGGCCCAAAAGGATCGCCGACTCGCCCGGCTGGACGCCGACACGAAGCTGGCCGAGCTGGATGCCAATAAAATTGCGCTGGAACGCCGAACCATCGTCACGCCGTTTGCCGGCGAAGTGCAAACCGTGCTGCTTCACGAATCGGAGTGGGCGAACCCCGGCGACCCCATCCTGCGGCTCATCCAGTTCGACGTCATGTGGGTCGAAACGCCCGTGCTGGCCCAGGACTACGACCCGGCGGATCTCATGGGCAAACCGGTTACGGTGACCGTGAGCCTCGCCCGCGGGCAGCAGGCTCAGGTCAAGGGTCGCGTCATTTATGTCGACCAGTCGCGCATTTTTTCCTCGACCAATCCGGGCCAGTATCGCGTCCGCGCGGAGATCAAGAACCAGCGCGTCGGCAACTTCTGGCTCGTTCATCCCGGGCCGGCACAGATGGTGATCCACGTGGGACAGCCGGCGGTGGAGTCCGCGGCCGTGGCGCCGGCGGCGACGGTTGAGCAGAGGTGAGGCGCTAGGCGCTAGGCTCCAGGGGCTAGGCACTAGTTCGGAAGCGTCATACGAGGATTCCTTCACTAAAAACCTAGAGCCTAGCGCCTAGAACCTAGCGCCTACTCCCGTGCCCACCCTTTCCGATAGCATTGTCTCCAGCTCTTCGCGGAAGCTGACGATCCGCGCGCGGCCGGACCTCAAGGCGCGGCGGCAACGGTATCAGGGACGCAATTATTGGGTCGTGAAGGACCCGGTGGGCCTTCAGTACTTCCGCTTCGAGGAGGAGGAGTTCGCCATCCTGCAGATGCTCGACGGCGACTCGAGCCTCGATGACATTGCCGAGCAGTTTGAAGCCCAGTTTCCGCCGCAGACGATTCGCGTGGAGGAGCTGCAGAACTTCATCGGCATGCTGCACCGCAGCGGGCTGGTGCTCTCGGACTCGACGGGGCAGGGCGTGCAGCTCAAGGAGCGGCGCGACGATAAAAAGCGCAAAGAGCTGCTGAGCGCCCTGAGCAACATCCTCGCGTTCCGCATGCGGGGCATCGATCCCGAGCGGCTGCTCAACTTTCTCTACCCCTACGTGCGGTGGTTCTTTACGCCCGCGGCGACCATCGGCGCCCTGATGCTCGCCTCGGCGGCGCTCACGCTGGTGATCGTGCAGTTCGAGATATTCCAGGCGCGGCTGCCGTCGTTCCACTCGTTTTTCGACGCCCAGAACTGGATGGCGCTCGCTGCAACGCTTATGGCGACGAAGATTCTCCACGAGTTCGGTCACGGCATGTCGTGCAAGCACTTCGGCGGCGAGTGCCACGAAATGGGCGTGATGTTTCTGGTGCTCACGCCGTGTCTCTACTGCAATGTGTCCGACTCCTGGATGCTCGCCAACCGGTGGCATCGCGCGGCGATCGGCGCCGCGGGCATGTACGTCGAAATCTGCCTTGCGTCGGTCTGCACGTTCATCTGGTGGTTTACCGAGCCGGGGCTGCTCAATTTCACGTGCCTCAACATCATGTTCGTGAGCTCGGTGAGCACGGTAATGTTCAACGCGAATCCGCTGCTGCGGTACGACGGGTACTATATTCTCAGCGACATCCTCGAGATTCCCAATCTGCGGCAGAAGGCCAGCACGATTCTCAATCGCAAGCTCGGCGCCTGGTGCCTGGGCCTCGAGGAGCCTGAGGATCCGTTCCTGCCCAAGCGCCACCAGATGCTGTTCGCGCTCTACACGGTCGCGTCGGCCCTCTATCGGTGGGTCGTTCTGTTCGGCATCCTGTACTTCTTGAACAAGGTGTTCGAGCCCTACGGCCTGAAGGTGTTGGGCCAGGCGCTGGCCATCGCCTCGCTGTGGGGGCTCATTTTCATGCCGGCGAAGGCCGTGTACAAGTTTTTTCGCGTCCCTGGGAGGTGGAGCAAAGTGAAACGCGTGCGGATGTATGCGACGCTGTCCCTGCTGACCGCGGTGGTGGCCGCGGTGTTCTTCGTGCCGCTGCCGGCGCGCGTGTGGGCGCTCTACGAACTGCAGCCGCACGACGCGGCCAGCGTTTACATCGAGTACGACGGGCAGCTTCGCCGGCTGCACGTCAAGCCGGGGGAGGAGGTGAAGGCGGGTCGCCTGCTTGCGGAGCTGGAGAATCTCGATCTCCAGCTCGAGGTCGAACAGCTTCGCGGCGAGCGCGACTCGGTGCAGGCCCAAATTACCGGGCTGCAGCAGCTCCTGCTCGAACCCGACCGCATGAGCCTGGCTTCCTCCAACCTTTCCGACGCGCAGGAGCAGCTCGACGCGATTAAGGAACAACTCGCGGAGAAGGAAATCGACCTTCAGCATCTGCGGCTGGTGGCGCCCCGGGCTGGCACGGTCATCCCGCCGCCGCGATTGGAAGAGCGCGCCCGCATCGACAAGACCGAGCTGGCGAGCTGGAAAGGCACGCCGCTCGACCCCGAGAATATCGGCGCCACGCTGTCGGCCGACGGGCAGCAGAGTTTGTTTTGCCAAATCGGCAACGCCAACGAATGGGAGGCGGTGCTCGTGATCGACCAGGACGACATCGACCTGGTGCACGAGGGCCAGGAGGTACGGCTGCTGTTCGAGGAGTCGGCCTACCACATGTTCGTCTCGCAGCTGGAGCGACCCGCGATCGATGCCCTACAGCACGCTCCGCCGCGGCTGGCCAGCACCAACGGCGGCTCGCTGCCGGCCAAGGCGGAACCCGACGGCACGGTGCGCCCGCTGAACACCAGCTACCAGGCCGTCGCGCCGCTCGACAACAGCACCGGTTTGCTCCGGAACGGGCTGGTCGGCCGGGCGCGCATCGAGGTCGACCCGCAGACGCTCGCCAAGCGCATCGGCCGGTATTTGAGTCGCACGTTCAATTTCGAGATTTAGAGAAGGCGCTAGGCGCTAGACCCTAGTGCTTTGTCACGCCTAGGAGTTCGGGTTGGTGTTTGGCGTGATTTTTGGGAGACTTTCGTTCACACGGAGGTGTCCCATGAACAAGAAGTATATTGTGCGTCTGACGGCGAAGGAACGCCGAGATCTGCGTGAGGT
>JANOIK010000385.1:0-4622 GCA_031407585.1 Planctomycetota bacterium
GCCGCCCGGTCCGCCGCGACCTCCGCCGCCGGGACCGCCGCCCGGGCCGCCGCGCTGTCCGCCCGGCCCGCCGCGACCACCGCCGCCGGAACCGCCGCGACCTCCGCCGTATTGATTTCCGCTCGACACGATGCTCACTCCGTATAAAGTCGGCGACTTGTTCGCCGCGATTCGGACCGGCGATAACATCGCCGGCTTTATGTTTCTAGCGCTGTCCTAAAAATCGAGTCCGCCCGCTCGCGCCGCTTCCGCCAGCGCGGCCACGCGTCCGTGATACTTGCACGAACCGCGGTCGAACCGAACTTGCTTCACGCCCGCCTTGGCGGCCCGCTCGGCAATCGCTTTGCCGATCGCTTCGGCGGCCGTCTTGTTGCCGCCGTACTTCAACTTCTGCGACAGTTCCTTGTCCGCCGTCGACGCCGCCGCCAGGGTCTTGCCCGACTCGTCGTCGACGACCTGCGCGGTGATGTTGCGCAGCGTGCGGCTCACCGTGAGCCGCGGCCGCTCCGGCGTGCCATGCAGATGCTTGCGAACGCGAAACTTGCGCCGTTGCCGCTGACGACCAAGGGCTTTGTTGTGTTGCATGATTTGTCTCGTTATGGCGATCGGCCGATGGCCAACAGCCCCTTACTTTGCCGTCTTGCCAGCCTTGCGACGCACTTGCTCGCCGTCGTAGCGAATGCCCTTGCCCTTGTACGGCTCGGGCTTGCGAACGGCCCGCACTTCGGCGGCAAACTGGCCGACCTTCTGGCGGTCGGTGCCTTTGATGATCACGTGCGTTTGGTCGGGGCAGGTCACGGTCAGGCCCGCGGGAATCGGCTTCTGGACTTCGTTGGCGAAGCCTACGCGAAGCTGCAGCACGTTGTTCTGGATCGCCGCGAGGTAACCGACGCCTTGAATCTCGAGCTTCTTCTCGTAGCCGGTCGACACGCCCTCGACCATGTTGCGAACGAGTGCGCGGGTCAGGCCGTGCAGCGCCCGCGGCAGCCGGTCGTCATTCTTGCGCGTGACGACCACTTCCTTGGCGGCCGCGTCGACGGCCACGTCCACCTCGGGGCGGTGCGTCCACACGAGCTTGCCTAGCTTGCCCTCGACGGTGATCTCGCGCTGCGAGACGTTCACCTTCACGCCGTCGACGATCGGGATCGGTTTTTTTCCAATGCGGGACATTGTTTAGCTCTTAGCTCTTAGCTGTTAGCCCTTAGCCAGACAGCTCAGTATTGACTCTTAACTTTTCTTATTTCTTCTCTGGCTAACAGCTATTAGCTAACAGCTAACAGCTTCACCACCTACCACAGCTCGCACAGTACTTCGCCGCCGAGCTTCTTCTGTCGCGCCTCGCGGTCGCTGATCACGCCGCGGCTGGTGCTGATGATCGAAATGCCCAGGCCGTTCAAAATCGGCCGCAGCTCCGTTGCGCGGCTGTACACCCGGCGGCCCGGCTTGCTCACGCGCTTGATGTGACGGATCACGCGCTCGCCGTTGGGGCCGTATTTCAGGTCGATCATGAGCTGCTTGACCGGCTTGCCCTCCGGCGACTCTTCGCGCCAGTCCCAAATGTAGCCTTCGCGCTTCAGCACTTCGGCCACGCCGCGCTTCACTTTCGACAGCGGCATCTCCACGATCGGCCGCTCAACGCGAACGGCGTTGCGGATGCGGGTGAGCATGTCGGCAAGGGGGTCGGTCATCATAGGAATTCGGTCCCGAAATTTTCTCGGTCGGGATGTTTTGGGTTCAGGGTTCAGGGTTCAGGGTTCAGCACTTCAACTGAACATTGAACCCTGAACCCTCGGTACTACCAGCTCGCCTTCTTCACGCCGGGAATTAGGCCCTTGTCCGCCAGGTTCCGGAAACAAATCCGGCACACGCCGAACTTGCGATACACGGCACGCGGACGGCCGCACAGCCGGCAACGCGATTCCCGCCGCGTCGAAAACTTCGGCGTGCGGAGCGCTTTGGCAATCTTCGATTTACTAGCCACGGCTTTGGATCTCTACGTTGGGTCGAACTTGCTGACTTGCGGTCGTCAGTGCAAACAAATCGTTACTTCTCATCGCCTTCGCCGCGGAACGGCACGCCGAACAGCTTCAGCAGCTCGCGCGACTCGTCGTCCGAGCCTGCCGAGCAGCAAATGGCGATGTTCATTCCCTGCGGTCGCAGGTACTTGTCGGGATTCAATTCGGGGAACACCAACTGCTCGGTGAGGCCCAGGCTGTAGTTGCCGTGGCCGTCGAACGCAGCGGGGTTCAACCCGCGGAAGTCGCGTACGCGGGGCAGGGCCAGCGAAATGAGCCGGTCGAGAAACTCGTACATACGAGCTCCCCGCAGCGTCACCTTGCAGCCGATCGCCAACCCCTCGCGGAGACGAAAGTTCGCGATGCTCTTCTTCGACTTGCACACCAGCGGCTTCTGGCCGGTGAGGTCGGACATCGCGGCGACCGCGTCTTCCATGTGTTTCTTGTCGGAAATGGCCGTGCCGACGCCCATGCTCACCACGATCTTTTGGATCCGCGGCAGCGACAGCCGATTGGTGCGGCCGAGCTTCTCGCCGAGCGCGGGCAGAATCTCCTTCTCGAACTTGAACTGCAGTCGCGGGACTGACGTTCCCTTCGAGCCGGCCGACTTGCCGTCGCCTTTATCTTTGGGCTTTTCTTTGGTCGCTGCTTTAGCCATGTCTCTTTACCTAAGCTCTTGCGAAACCAAGAGCGTTATGTCGCACCGCAGTGCTTCGTTTGCTACCGTTTCTACTTCTTCGCCGTCGCGTGGGCCTTCTTCGCCGGTGCGATTTCGCCCGCGCTGGCGCCGCACTTCTTGCAAAATCTCTCTTTGGAACCGTCGCCCAGGAAGCGGGCGCCCAGTCGCGTCGACTTGCTACAGACGCCGCATACGTACGCCAAGTTCGACAGCTGAACTGGCATTTCCTTGCTCAATCGCCCGCCCTGCGGATGCTTCTGGCTGCGGCGAACGTGCTTGTAAACTTTCGCCACGTTCTCGACGAGCGCTTTGCCCTCGGCGCGGAGCACCTGAATCACGCGACTCTTCTTGCCGCGGTCGGCGCCCGTGATCACTTCGACGTTGTCACCTGTGCGAATTAGCATGGCTACACCACCTCGTTGGCGAGGCTCACGATCTTCATGAACTTACGATCGCGGAGCTCACGGGCCACGGCACCGAAAATGCGCGTGCCCCGCGGATTGTTATCTTTGTCGATCAACACCACGGCGTTGTTGTCGAACCGCACGTAGCTGCCGTCGCTGCGCCGCGCGGGGAACTTCGCCCGCACGATCACCGCGCGGACGACCGCTTTCTTCTTCACGTCGCTGCCGGGGATCACGCTCTTGACGCTGCAAATAATGACGTCGCCCAGGTGCGCGTAACGACGGCGGCTGCCGCCGAGCACCTTGATGCACATCACTTCTTTCGCGCCCGTGTTATCCGCCACGGACATGCGGCTTTGCATTTGGATCATAGGTCTTCACTTCCTCAATCGGGCGCCCCGGCTGGCTCATCCAGCAGTGGACGTCGCATTCACGCTTCACACTGCTGGGCTAACCAGCAGTGGCGCCCAACCTTTAGCCTTTCGCTTTCGCGAGTTCCGCCGCCTCGGCTTCCGCTTGCTTGGCCGCCGCCCGCATCGCGGCGATGTCGACCGCGCTCGACTTCTCGACCACCCTCACCAGGTCCCAGCGCTTCAGCCGCGACTTCGGCGGGCACTCGACGATCTCGACCGTGTCGCCGATGCCCGACTCGTTCTGCTCGTCGTGCACGTGGCACACCGTACGGCGCTTCAAAATCTTGCCGTACTTGGCGTGACGCACGAGGCGATCGATCTCAACGCGGCGCGTCTTCGCACACTTGTCGCTCTTGACGACGCCGATGACAATTTTCTTGGGCATGGGGGGAAGCTTTCGCTACTGTTCAATTACTTGGCTGCCGCAGCGGCCTGGGACGTCTGCCGCTGGGTCTGAATGGTCTTGATCCGCGCGATCGAACGCCGCAGCTTGCGCAACTGGCTCGGCGCGTCGGTTCGCTCGGTCTGCCGCTGCACGCGGCCCTGAAACAACTTGTCGATCGCGTCCTTGAGCGTCAGCTCGAGCTGCTCGTCGCTCATGTCGCGAAGTTCTTTGGTTTTGGTCATGGTCCGACTGCTCTAAAGCGACTTCTAGGTTCTCTTCACCATCCGTACGCGCACCGGCATCTTGTGAGCCAGGCGGGCGAAGCACATCTTCGCCTGGGCCTCGGTCACGCCGCTCAATTCAAACAGCACAGTGCCTGGTCGTATGCTGGCCGCCCAGAATTCCGGCTCGCCTTTGCCCTTACCCATGCGTGTTTCCAGCGGAATCGATGTCACCGATTTGTGCGGAAACACGCGGATGAAGAGCTTGCCTTCGCCGCGAATGTACTGCTGCGCCGCAATGCGCCCTGCCTCGATCGTTTGGGCGCTCAGCCAGCCGCCCTGTTCGGACTGCAGACCAAACTCGCCAAAGGCGACGCGATTGCAACGCGTAGCGTTACCTCTTATACGCCCTCTTTGGCTTTTTCTGTGCTTGACCCTCTTGGGCATCAGCGCCATCGGTCTCGTCCTCAAACATGCCTTGGTTGATCCACACCTGGATGCCAAT
>JANOIK010000394.1:0-2927 GCA_031407585.1 Planctomycetota bacterium
CCCGCGGGCGACGACGCCTGGCAGGCCAAGCAGGGCGACTTCCTGCTGATGGCATTCAAGCCCGAACTGGTCAACGAGGTGCTGCCGCAGCTCAAGATGGTTCCCGCCGAGCGCCCTGGGCAGGTGTGGATCGACGTCGACGATCTCCACGACAAGGAACTCGCCGGCGCTGTGAACGCCCTCGGCTACGGGCGGGCGCGCGAGACGTCGGTCGCCGCGTGCCGGCTGATGAACACACTGGCCAACCAGTTGCACGTGCCGCGCAAGTCGTGCCGCGAGGTGGCCGAAGGGCTCATCGAGGGCACGTTCGTGTGCGCGCTCGGCGGCGACTACACGCTCGTCGAATCGCCGGGCGAAGTGGCGACGTGGACGTCGACGGCCATTATGCCGCAGAACCGGTTCCTGCTCACGCAACCGCCGGAGGATTTCACGTTGCCGGTGCTCACGTGGTTCCAAGGACTGCGCGGCGACCTGCGGCTCGAACCGACCGAGCTTACCGCGCACGTCGAGATCGACATGGCGAAGTCGGCCGTGCCATGAGCGGCAAGGGCAAGCTCGATTCGCGGCCGCGGCTCACGACGTTGCCGCTACCGCCGTACTCCTATGTGCCGGGCCATGCGCCGCATCCTGTGAGCGATCCGCTTGGGCACATGTATGGGCACGTGCCGGAAGCGGTCGCGCCGCTCGATCCGAGGAACTGGCGCGCGTCGGAGGCGTACCGTTTCGCGATCGACCTGTTCAACCACGGCTACTACTGGGAAGCTCACGAGGCGTGGGAGTCGCTCTGGCATGCCGCGGGTAGGGCGGGCGTCGTGGCGATCTGGTGCAAGACGCTGATCAAACTCGCCGCGGCGGGCGTGAAGGCGAGGGAGGGCAATCCCACGGGCGTCGAGCGGCACGCTCGGCGTGCGCTGGAGCTGCTCGGCGAAGCGCGAGAACTTCTCCCGCCCGATGCCGAATGTTATTGCGGGATCGAGTTGGCTTATATTGCTCGAATTGCCAAGGAACTTGCGGACGGCGCCCGCGACTTCAACTTGCCCCAACCGAAGTTGCTGCTGCCGCAGTGGCTTCCGACTGCCGATTGCTAATCGCCGCGGCGTACAGCTCGGCGGCGCGATACGAGCTGCGAACGAGCGGCCCCGCGGCGACGCCTTGGAAGCCCATGTCGTACGCGGCGCGCTCCCACGCGGCGAACTGGCCCGGCGGTACGTAGCGGTCGACGGGCAGGAACCGCGTGCCGGGGCGGCCGGGCGTCAGGTATTGGCCGAGCGTCAGCAGCTCCACGCCGACATCGCGTAGCTGTTGCAGGGCGTCCACCACTTCGTCGTCCCGCTCGCCGAGCCCCACCATCACGCTGCTCTTGGTCGGCACATCCGGCCGCAGCTCGCGGGCGCGCCGCAGCACGTCCAGGCTCTGCTCGAACGACGCCCGCGGATCGCGAACCAGCGCATCGAGCCGCGGCACGCACTCGACATTGTGCGCGAACACCGCCAACGGCGCGCCGGCAAGCAACTCCGCCAGCGACGCGTGATCGCCGGCCAGGTCGCTGCACAGCAGTTCGATGCCCGTACGAGGCAAGCGAGCGCGAACCGCGTCGATGCACCGGCGGTAGTGTCCCGCGCCGCCGTCGGGCAGGTCGTCGCGGTTGACGACCGTGATCACCACGTAGTCGAGGCCGAGGCGCTCGACGGCTTCCGCGAGCCGCTGCGGCTCATCCGCCTCGGGCGCGGCAGGCGCCTTGAGCGTCTCGACCGAACAGAACCGGCAGCCGCGGGTGCAGCTTTCGCCCGCGACCATGAACGTGGCGGTGCCCTGCGCCCAGCAGTCGTGGATGTTGGGGCAGCGGGCCTCCTCGCACACGGTGTGCAGGCCGTTGTCACCCACGGCGCCGCGGGTCAGGTTGAACACCTGCTGCGCCCGTCCTGCCGGGAGATTCACCCTGAGCCACTCGGGCAGGCGCGGCCGCCCCGGGCTCGAGATGATCTCCAGTGCGGCGCTCATCCGGTGAGTCCTTCGAACAGCGGCGTCGAGAGATAGCGTTCGCCGAGACTCGGCATGATGGTGACGATCCGCTTGCCGGCGAACTCGGGCCGGGCGGCGACCTTGGCGGCGGCGCACATGTTGGCGCCGCTGGAGATGCCGCCCATGATGCCCTCTTCTTTGGCAAGTCGGCGGGCCCACTGGAAGGCTTCCTCGTTCGAGATCTGCACGGTTTCGTCGACCAGCGACACGTCGAGATTCTTGGGGATGAACCCGGCGCCGATGCCCTGGATCTTGTGCGGGCCGGGCTTTCCGCCGCTGATCACGGGCGAGTCGACCGGCTCGACGGCGATCACCTTGAATTTCGGATTCTTGGGCTTGATAAAGCGGGCGACGCCGGTGAGCGTGCCGCCGGTGCCGACGCCCGCGACGATCGCGTCGATGTTCTTGCCCGAGTCTTCCCAAATCTCGGGGCCGGTGGTTTTTTCGTGGATCGCGGGGTTGGCGGGGTTGTCGAACTGCTGGGGCATCCAGCCGTTCTTGTCCTCGGCGGCCATCGAGGTCGCACGCGCGATGGCGCCCTTCATGCCTTCGCTCGCCGGCGTGAGCACGAGCTCGGCGCCGAGCGCCCGCAGCAGGGCCCGCCGTTCGACCGACATCGACTCGGGCATGGTGAGCGTCAAGCGGTAGCCCTTGGCGGCGCAAACGAAGGCCAGCGCGATGCCCGTGTTGCCGCTGGTGGGCTCGATAATATGGGTGTCCTTGGTAACTTTGCCGTCGCGTTCGCCGGCCTCGATCATGGCGGCGCCGATGCGGTCCTTCACGCTATTGAGCGGATTGAAGAACTCGCACTTGGCGAAGACGGTCGCTTGGCCCGCGGGGACCAGGCGATTGATGCGGATCATCGGCGTGTCGCCGATGGCGTGGGAAGCGTTGTCGAAGGTGCG
>JANOIK010000436.1:0-3230 GCA_031407585.1 Planctomycetota bacterium
ATGGAGTCGGTCATCCGCACCTGCCATCTCGAGGCGGTCATCGGCAAGCCGATCGGCAAACTGTCCAAGGGCTATCGCCAGCGCGTGGGTTTCGCCCAGGCGCTGCTGCACGACCCGGAGGTACTCATCCTCGACGAGCCCACCGCGGGCCTCGATCCCAACCAGATCTTCGAAGTTCGCAAGATGATCCGCGAGCTGGGCCAAACCAAAACGATCCTGCTGTCGACGCACATCCTGCAAGAGGTCGAAGCGATGTGCAATCGGGTGATCTTTATCAACGAAGGGCGCATCGTGTTCGACGGCGCGCCGCATGACCTCGCGCCCGATCCGATGCAATTTTCCGAGCGCTTCCACGAGCTGACGCGCGGCGCGGCAATGACGTAGATCGTGTGGTGCGCGTGGACCCAGCGCCGCGCTCGGCTACGGTGGACCTTCGACTCGCGGCTGACCCGAATTTCCTGAACTCTGAACCCTGACCGCTGAACCCTCCCTATGAAGTGGCACGTTCTTAAAGCGATTTTCAAACGCGACTTCGTCAGCTACTTTTCTAGCCCGACGGGGTACGTCTTCATCTGCGTGTTCGTCGTGCTGAGCGCTCTGGCCACGTTCTGGCCGCCGGAGTTTTTCTCGAACAACCTCGCGAATCTCGATCAGCTCAGCCGATGGCTGCCGTTCATCATGCTGGTGTTCATCCCGGCAATCACGATGAGCATCTGGGCCGAGGAGCGCCGCCAAGGCACGGACGAGCTGCTGCTCACGATCCCGGCGAGCGACTTCGACGTCGTGCTCGGCAAGTATCTCGCCGGCGTGGCGATCTTCACCGTCTCGCTGCTGTTCTCGGGCCTGGCCATCTTCACGGTGTTTCGCTACGGGCTGGGCGACCCCGACTTCGGCTTGTTCGTCAGCACATACATTGGCTATTGGTTCATCGGCCTAGCGATGATCGCCATCGGCATGGTCGCGTCGTTCCTCACGGCGAACCTCACGGTCGGGTTCATTCTCGGCACGCTGTTCAACCTGCCTTTGGCGGCGTTTGGCGTCGCCGATTGGTTCGTCAAAGACCCCGCCGTCGCGGAGAGCGTGCGCCGGTGGGGCGCCCAGTCGCAGTTTGCCGACTTCGAGCGCGGCGTCGTCAGCCTGGGCGGCGCCGTGTATTTCGTCATGATCGCCGCGATCATGGTCTATCTCAGCATGGTGCTCATCGGCCGCCGCCACTGGCAGGCGCGCGAGGAAGGCGGCGCGTTGCTCGCCCACTACCTCGTGCGGGTCGTCGCCTTGCTCGCCATCGCCGGAGGAGCGACCGCGCTCGTCCAGGGCCGCAACTGGCTCCGTGCGGACATCAGCTACGAGCAGCTCAGCTCGGTCTCGGACGAGACGCGCGCTCTGCTCCAGCAACTGCTGGACAACGACAAGATCAAGATGGTGAAGATCGACGCCTACATCAGCCCGCGCGTGCCGACAGAGTTCGCCTCGACGAAGCTGAACCTGGTGAGCACGCTCGAAGAGCTACGTGCACTGGGCCGCGGCAAGATCGTCGTCGTCCGGCACGAGATCCCCACCTACGGCCCTGAGGCCGAGCTCGCGGCGAAGAACTTCGGCATCGTGCCGCAGGAGCAGAATGTCGTCGAGCGCGGCGAAGTTGTCTCCGAAGAGTTCTTCCTCGGCCTGGCGGTCACCGCGGGCCTCGACAAGGTCGTCACCCCGTTTCTCAACAAGGGCATTCCCGTCGAGTACGAGCTCATCCGTTCGATCATGACCGTCGCCGGCGGCAAGCGTCTTCGCATCGGCATCGTCGAAACGGGCCTCGGCATCACCGGCGCCGCCGACGGCACGCGCGACGGCGAGTGGCCGCTGGCGACCGAGCTGCGCAAGCAGCACGACGTCGTGGCCGTCGACCCCACGCAGCAGATCAAGGGCCGGTTCGACGCACTCGTGGCGGTGCAGCCCTCGATGCTCGTCCCCGAGTCGTTCGACCACCTGGTCGACGCGATTCGCGCGGGCACGCCGACCGTCGTGCTCGAAGATCCGTGGCCGTATCTCTACAACGAGTCGCTGCCGGGCACGAGTCAGCCGAAGGTCTCGCAGCAGTCGATGCAGATGCAGATGCTCGGCATGCCGCCGCAGGAAGAGCCCAAGGCCGACATTCAGCAGCTTTGGGATTTGCTCGGCATCGAGAGCGATCCCGCACAGGTCGTGTTCCAGCTCGGCGACGTTGAGCAAAGCGTGAAGATGTATTCCGATCCGCAGTGGGTGTTCGTCGACGACAACCACGGCGCTCCGCAGCCGTTCAGCGAGAAGGACCCCATCACCGCGGGCCTCAACCAAATTCTGCTGCTTTATCCGGCCGCGCTCGCTCAGTCCGCGGAGTCCACGCTCAAGTGGGAGCCGCTCGCGCAAACGGGCGTTGGCTACTCGGGCCTGGTTCCCGCGATGGCTCTCAGCCGGTTCCCCGGCGCAGGGCCGAGCCCCAACAAGGGCGGCCCCGCCTGGGTGCGCAACACGAAGGAAGGCTACATCGTCGCTGCGCACATCACCGGCGCGCCGCCAGCAGACGACGCGGCCGAAGTCGCCGACCTGGACGTCTCCGACGAGAACGACCCGGCCGACCTGCCCGATGCGGACGCGGCGAAGGCCGAGAAGGCGAAGAAGGAGATGAACGTCGTCGTCGTGGCCGACATCGACTGGGTCATCCCCAGCTTCTTCCAGATTCGCGAGAGCGGCGACAAGAAATTCCTGCCCGTCACTCAGAACGTGCCGTTCATTCTCAACATCATCGACGCGCTCGCGGGCGACGACCGGTTCCTGGAGATCCGCAAGCGGGCGCGCCTCTACCGCACGCTCAAGCGGATCGACGAGACGACCAAAGACAACCGCAAGGAAGCGGACGACGAAATGGAAAAAACGCTGAAGGACATCACCGATCGCGCTGAGGCCGCGCAAGAGGCGATGCAGGACAAGATCGACGCCGTCCAGGACACGCCAGGGCTGCAACCGCTCGAGAAGCAGGTGCTGATCGAGCAGACGCGCCAGCGGGAGGAGAAGAAGCTGGAAGCGGAGATTTTGGCGCTCGCCGCCCAGCAGAAGCGGCGCGAGAAGGAGATCAACTTCAAACGCGACCAGGAAATCCGCGCGGTGCAGGATCGCTACAAACTGCTCGCGATTCTGGTTCCGCCGATTCCGCCGCTGCTGCTCGCGCTCGCCGTGTTTTTCCGCCGGCGGGAGCTCGAGCG
>JANOIK010000358.1:0-2765 GCA_031407585.1 Planctomycetota bacterium
ATGGTCGGCCTCGGCGCCACGATGCGCCGGCGCGGGCATCGCGTGCAGGTGATCGTGAACCCGTACTTCCGCGCGGTCGTCGAAGACGCCGACCTCGAAATGCTGCCCCTCGGCACGGCCGCGGAGTATCTCGAGCTCACCGAACACCCCGACCTGTGGCACCCGCGCCGCGGATTGAAGCTCGTGCTCTCCCGCGGAACCGCGGCGTACATGCGCGAGACGTACGCGATTCTCGAGGCCAACTACCGGCCGGGCGAAACGATTCTGGCGGCTCACGGGCTTGATCTGGCCAGCCGCATTTTTCACGACAAGCACGTGGCGCCGCTGGCGTCGGTGCACTTCGCGCCGTTCGCGATTTACACGCTGCACGACACGCCGCACTACATCGGGGCGCCGTCGGTCAGCGTCTCGCCGCGATGGCTGAAGTGGCTGCAGTTCTACATGGTCGACCGGTTCATCGTCGACCCGCTCATTGCGCCGACGATCAACGCGCTGCGCGCCGACCACGGCCTCGGCCCGGTGCGGCGCGTGTTCACGGGGTGGAACCAATCGCCGCAGCTCGTGCTGTGCATGTTCCCTGAATGGTTCGGCCCGCGGCAGCCCGACTGGCCGCCGCAGTCGCAGCTCGTCGGCTTCCCGCTGTGGGACCCGCGGCCGGCCAGCGGCGTCGCCGTCCCGCTGCCGCCGGAGTGCGAGGAGTTCTTGCAAAGCGGCGCGCCGCCGATCGTGTTCGCCCCCGGCTCGGCCAACGTGCAGGCCGACGATTTTTTCCGCACGGCCGTCGCGGTGTGCGAGCGACTCGGCCGGCGAGGCATCCTGGCGACGAAGTACACGAACCAATTGCCGAAGTCGCTGCCCGCGAGCGTGCGGCATTTCACGTTCGTGCCGTTCAGCCTGCTGCTGCCGCGCGCGGCAGCGATGGTCCACCACGGCGGCATCGGCACGTGCGCGCAGGGGCTCGCCTGCGGGCTGCCTCAACTGGTCATGCCAATGGCCTACGACCAACTCGACAACGGCCTGCGGCTCAAGCGACTCGGCGTGGGCGACATCGTGCGGCAAGCGACGTTCAAGCCGGGTAACGTGGCGCCGAAGCTGGACGCGCTGCTGTCGTCGCCGTCCGTGAAGGAGCAAGCTCGCCACTGGGCCGCGAAGTGCGACGGCGCCGCGTCGCTCGCCACGGCGTGCGACCATCTGGAACGGCTGGGAAATCGCGGCGGCGAAACGCCCGCGCACGAAAAAAGCCCGCGAGTCGCGTCGACTCACGGGCTTTCGTCTCGGGAACTTTAAAGTGGCGGGGGCCGGATTCGAACCGACGACCTCGAGGTTATGAGCCTCGCGAGCTACCTGGCTGCTCCACCCCGCGACAGGATCGTGCATTTTATCCGCCGCCCGGCGAGGCTGCAAGGCGGCGTCTTTCGCGGGGCGGTTGGGGCATGGTAAGCTCGACGCCGCGTTGGTCGGGCTTTCACGCCTGACTGCCGCGATGTCAGGCCCGAAAGCCTGACTTACCTCTCCTCTTGCGAGACGCATTCCATGAATCGTTCGCTGACAGCACTCTTTCGTCGGTTGTCCTTCGCCACGCTCTCCATAACTACCGCCGCCATGACTGCAACCACTCAAGCTCAAGACTTCGGCGTTGCCGCGCCGCAAAGCAGCACCATCGAACGGCTCGACCCCGCGCTCGACGCGCTGGTCGCCGCGGACGCGAAGATCGAGTTCCTCGGCGAAGGGTACATCTGGAGCGAAGGCCCCGTGTGGGTTCCGGACGGCGGCTTCCTGCTGTTCTCCGACATTCCCAACAACGCGGTGATGAAGTTCAAGGAAGGCGAAGGCGTCACGCTGTTTCTGAAGCCCGCCGGCTACACCGGCACGGTGCGCAAGGGCGGCAAGACGGATCGCGGCGTCGACGAGCTGGGGTCGAACGGTCTGATCCTCGACGCCGAGGGCCATCTGGTGATGTGCCACCACGGCGACCGGCGCCTGGCTCGACTCGACGCGCCGCTGTCGGACCCGAAGCCCGCATCGAAGTTCACCACGCTGGCCGATCGCTGGGAGGAAAAACGGTTCGACAGCCCGAACGACGTCGTGCGTCACTCCGGCGGAGCGTACTACTTCACGGACCCGCCGTACGGGCTCGAGAAGGGCGGCGACCCCTCGACGCGCGAGATCGACTTTAGCGGCGTGTACCGCCTGGACCCCAACGGCGTGGTGACGCTCGCGACGCGGGCGATGACCAAGCCGAACGGGCTGGCGTTCTCGCCGGATGAGAGGACGCTGTACATCGGGCAGTCGGACAGCAGCGCCCCGCTGTGGCGCGCGTTCCCCGTGAACGCCGACGGCACGCTCGGCGAGCCGCGCGTGTTCTTCGACGCCACGTCGCTGGTCCGCGACGGCAAGAAGGGTTCGCCCGACGGCATGAAGGTCGACGTGCACGGCAACGTGTTCGCCACGGGCCCCGGCGGCGTGCTGGTGATCTCGCCCGAAGGGAAGCACCTCGGCACGATTTCGTCCGGCGACCTCATCTCGAACTGCGCCTTCGGCGACGACGGCGGCACGCTCTACATGACGTCGAACACGCGGCTGTGCCGGGTGAAGCTGAAGACCAAGGGCGTCGGGTTCTAAACGCGCCGCGAACGGCATCGCGCGGGAGGGCGAAGCTCCTGCTGAGCCGTGAGGCGAGTACCCGGCGCCGGCTCGGCAGGAGCCTCGCCCTCCCGTTTTGGCGTGACAGGTTCGATCCGTATGAAAGCTCTCGTTCTCACCGA
>JANOIK010000486.1:0-3519 GCA_031407585.1 Planctomycetota bacterium
GACGAAAACGAGCGTGCGGGCTACGTGCCCAACGTCGTCTACAGCTGCGGCGCGGTGGTGCACGCCGACCGCCTGATCATCCCCTACGCCATGAGCGACTACGCCTCAACCTTCGCCACCGTCCCGCTGGCCAACGTGATCGATGCGATGACTTCGGCGTGAACCCATGTAACAACTAACCGCAAAATCGCAAAATCGCAAAGAAGAAGTCGCCCGCGAAACACGCGAATAGACGCGAACGCGGAAGAAAATTTCGCAACCGATTAGTAACAGCCTCTCTCAACTTCTGCATTCTTTCGCGTTTTTTCGCGTGTTTCGCGGGCCAAATCCTGACCCGCCTTTGCGTGAGTCCTCCGCTCCGCAAGAAAGAGACCATGTCTTCCAACGAACTCCGCATCGGCGTCATCGGCTTCGGCGGGTTCGCCCAGTTTGCCGTGCAGCAGTTCGTCCAGGTGCCCGGCGTGCGCATGGTCGCCATGGCGGGCACGCATCGCGAGGCGGCGATTGCGGCGGCGAAGCGATTTGGCATTCCCGACATTCAAGAAGTCGACGCCCTGCTCGCCCGGCCTGACGTCGACCTCGTCTACATCGCGACGCCGCCGTTTCTGCACTACTCGCAGGGGCTCGCGGCACTGCGGGCCGGCAAGCACGTCATCTGCGAGAAGCCGCTCGCCATGAACGTGGGCCACGCGGACGAGCTGGTCTCGACCGCCCGCGACCGCGGCCTGATGTGCGTGGCGAATCTGATGCAGCGTTACAATCCGCTGTTCGACGTGACGCGCGCCATCGTCGAGGAGCGCCTCCTCGGCGAGCCGCTCCACGGCACGTTCGAGAACTACGCCGTCGACGAAGGCCTGCCGCCCGAGCATTGGTTCTGGAACCGCGAGCTCTCCGGCGGCATCTTCATCGAGCACGGCGTCCACTTCTTCGACCTGTTCGCCGGCTGGCTCGGCGCGGGTCAGGTCGTCGCCGCGCAAGAAACCTTGCGTCCCGGCGACGCTGCAGGCGCCGGCGTTCAGGAACAAGTCCAGGCAACGGTGCGCTACGACTCCGGCCCCCTGGTGAACTTCTACCACGGCTTTCACCAGCCCGGCCGGCTCGACCGCCAGGAGCTGCGTCTGGTCTTCGAGCGCGGCGACCTGCGGCTCAACGAGTGGGTGCCCACGCGTTACCACCTTCACGCGATCGCCGACGAAGCTCAAACGCGCCGGCTGTGCGAGCTGCTCCCGAACGGGCGACTCAACGTCATCGAAGGCTACGGCGGCGCCCAGCGAACCGCGCGCGGCCGCTTCAAGCCCATCGACGCCTATCAAAAGTTCGAGCTAAACGGCGGCGACGAAAACCTCAAAGGCCGCGTCTACGGAGACCTCCTCCGCGCGATGCTCGCCGACCAGAAGGCGTGGATCGCCGACCGCACGCACGAGCGCCGCATCACCGAAGCCAACGGCCGCGACAGCGTCGCCATGGCCGAGCGGGCGACGCAACTTGCGAGCCCATAGGCCCGTCGGCGGCCCGCTTTTCTCAAAGCGGACCCTCCTCATTGAATCCTCCGGCCCCCTCCCCTCGGCGGGAGCAACGAGCACGGGCGCCCTGAAGTCGCCCGAGCGCAGGCGGTAGTCCGTGCGAAGCACCGGCTGGGGAGGGGGGACAAAGCGGGTACACGCGCTCTTCCCAAGAAACTGAGCTGATTTTGATTTATGATTGACGTACCATTCCTTAGAAATCACGCAAACTTTGGCCCAACGATGGCATTTTTTGACTTCGCTAGTTAGCGTGGTTGAAGACGCGGGAAATACCATTTCCCTGCCGTGCTTTTCACGCCGTCGCCGCGCGCGACGGTCAAACTCATCTTGATTGATACTTTGGATTCACGCCGGCGCCGAAGCGACCTGCCGCTTCGATGCTCCTGGACCGATTCACTTGAAAGGCCGCTACTGAGATGAAAACCGCTCTCCGTGCACTCGCTCTCTTCTCGTGCGCAGCTCTCTGCGCCGCGCCCTCCGCACATGCCGCCAGCGGTTCTTGGACCGGCGCGAACAACGCCCTCTGGTCCGACGCGGGCAATTGGTCCGCCAGCCCCGTCCCAGGCACGGGCGACACGGCCACGTTCGACGGGCCCAGCGCCAACACAAACATCGATATTACCCCCGGCGTAACGATCAACACCGTCGCCTTCGACACGGCCAACGCCGCGGCGTACAACGTGGGCCTCGCGGCTCAGGTGCTCACGATCGACAACGGCGGCGCCGTCTCGGTCAGCGCTTCGGTGGTGAACAACCAGGCCATTGGCGCGAACGTCATCCTCGGCACGGGCGCCGGCTCGTTCACCGTCACCAACAATAGCGGCAATACGCTCACTTTCGGAGGCACTGTGACCGGCGCCGCGCTCGCGGCGCAAACGCTCACCGTCGCCGGTTCCGGAAACACGAACATAAACGGTCTGCTCAACGACGGCGCGGGCGCTGGCAGCATCCTCAGTCTCGTCAAGCAAGGCGCCGGCTATCTCAAGCTGAGCGCCGCCGGCGCCCCGGCTAACAACAACATCGAAGGCTCGCTCGACATCCAGGGCGGAACCATCGGAACCACCGGAGATCTCACCGTTCGCGGTCTCACCGGCTCGGGCACGCTCGAAAACGGCGGCGCGGCCGATAAGTGGTTCTTCTCCGTGATCAACTCGGGCACGAACACCTTCACCGGCATCCTCCGCAACGGCGGCGGCACGGGCCTGCTGGGCCTCGTCAAGCAGGGCGTCGGCACGCTGGTCCTCACCAACAATTCCAACAACCTCAACTCGAATCTCAGCGTCGACAACGGCAAGCTCGTCCTGAACAACACCGGCACGTACGGCTCGACCCTTGCCGGCGCCGCCCTGCGCACCGGCCATACGTCAAACGTCGGCACCACCAACAACGGCAACGGCATCCTGGAGATTAACGGCGCCACCATCGTCTGGAACAATCGCAGCGGCAACGCCACCCAGGACGAAGCCTTCCGCGGCACCGTGACCATCGCCACCCAAGGCACTAACCGCCAAGGCGTCCTCCGCCTCAAGGCCGGTTCGATCAGCCTCTATCGGCAACTCGCCGTCGGCGGCGGCAACACCTCCTACGGCGCCTATCGCCAGACCGGCGGCACGGCTCAGATCGGCGGCTTCCTCGCCGTCGCACTCGGCAACGGGCAGGGCGTCTTCAGCCAGAGCACCGGGTCGTTCACCAGCACCACCGGCCCGATGACCATCGGCGCCGGCGGCACGAGCAACGGCCTCGTGAACCTCACGGGCAACGCCGTGTTCAATCAGAACGCCGGCAACACGACCGCCAACCCCGACACGGCCGTCTGGATCGGCGAGAATGGCAACGGCGTCGTCAACGTCTCCGACAGCGCCACGCTCGCCACGGCAGTCGTCAACAACGGCATCCAGCTCGGACGCAACGCCGCAGGCAACGGCACGCTGAATCTCCTGGGCGGCGTCACCTCGACGAAGGCCATCTTCAAGGGCCTCGGCACGGGCAACATGAA
>JANOIK010000504.1:0-2063 GCA_031407585.1 Planctomycetota bacterium
AATCCGCGAAATCCGCGGTTCTCTTCATTCCCTCCCTTCTTAATCCGGCGCGACAAAATATCCGGCGAGATTAAACTCGGGCGCAAGGCCGGCTTGCAGTTGGTCGCACGCGGCGCGCGCTTCGTGCAAGTCAGCGTAGGACACGCCGCGGCGGATCGCAATCACGGGCCGCCCCTTGAGGAACGGGTTCCACGTTAGGGGCTCGCCGGCGTCGAGTTCGACCGCAATCACGTTGAGCCACGGGGACCAGAGATGGATGAAGGGCCAATCGGCGGTACGTAGGACGCGCGCCGCGACGCGGGGCGGCAACGCATGCGGCAGCCGCGGCGGGGCGCGGTGGTCAGCGAGCACGGCGACTACCGCTGGACGCCACGCCACGGCTCGCAATGGCTGCACGTAGTCGGCGAACGAACGGCCGCGAAGATCGGCGACGATAGCGACGCCGAGCTCGCTGGCCTCGGCGCAGAATTCGTCGCTCGGCGCCGTCACGACGAGCGCCATTTCGGCATCGCGAGCGGCTTCGAGTTCGGCGTGCGAACCGGTGGCGGCCGCCGCGCGCAGGACGACGCGCTGGCCTTCGCGCCTGAGGTTGGCTCCATCGGCGCCCCACCGCTCGAGTCCGATTTGGGCGCGCAGCTCGCGCCGACTGCCGTCGGCAAATTCCGCCTCCGCGTCCAAGCGGTACGTGTGTGCCAACGCTGGGCTCCAGTAGCACGGGTCGGGGACGACCGCTTCGGCGATCGTGGTCGCGCCGTCTGTTGCTGCGACTAAGGTCAGCGGAAACGTGGCGGGCAGCGTGCGCGCCCAGCGTGAGTACGGGCCCGAGATTTCGCCTCGGAGCGCGACAACCAGCCCGGGTTCGGCGCCGGCGGCGAGCACGAGCCGGGCCGCGCTCTCGGTCGCCTCAACGGTGCGCGGCTGGATGAGTTGGGCGAGGTCCGTGATCTTCGGCATTCGTTCGCCGGATGCGCTCATCGCCACATGTCATCTCCGGCGAACGGGTGCGTGAATCCTTCGGGCTTCGCCTTCGGCAGCACCTTAAGGATTTGCTCGGCGAGCTTCAGGTCGTCGCGAGTCGTGATCTTGATGTTCATCGGCGAGCTTTCGACGAGCGTCACCGGCACGCCGAGTTTTTCGACGAGCAGCGCGTCGTCGGTCGTGTTGGCCCCGCCGCGGCCGGCGTAGGCCTTGGTGAGCAAGTCGCGGCGGAACACTTGGGGAGTTTGGGCTTCCCAGAGCATCGTGCGGTCGACAGTTTCCTTGATGGCGGGCGGCGCCTTGCCGTCGGCGCGTTTGAGCGTCGCGGCGACGGGCGTCGCGAGGATCGCGGCGCCGGTTTTTTCTGCCGCGGCGAACACCGCGTCGACCCACTTGTCGGCCAGGCACGGGCGGGCGGCGTCGTGCACCGCGACGAAGTCGATGTCGTCACGAACTTTGGCCAGGGCGTTCTGCACGGAGTCGCCTCGCTCGGCGCCGCCGGTGCAGACCTCGACGCCCATGATCGCCACGTTGGCGCCGAACATCCGGTTGAAGTCTTCGCGGTCCTCGGCGTCGATCACCACGATCACCTGCTTCACGTCCTTGCGGTTGAGAAATCGCTCGGCCGAATGCAGCCACACGGCGCGTCCGCCGAGCGGGGCGAACGGCTTCTTGTAATTCTGATCGCGAAACCGCGAGCTGCGGCCCGCGGCGGGGAGGATGACGGCGAAGGTGGACATGGGCGGCACGCGCAGGCGACGGTCAGGTGAAACAATCTCGTTTCAGGATAACAGAGTGCTGGCCGAAGGTCAGATGCCTGATTGGGGAATGGGCCGCGGATGAACGCGGATTAAGTGGATTTACGCGGATCAATGCCGAGGCAGGAAGGCGATGGATCGGTTACTTGCGATTCCCTTTGGTTTTGTCTGCGTCCATCCGCCAAATCCCCGTTCATCCGCGGCCAATTCCGAACGTCTTGCCTAGGTGGGGCAATCCAGAAACAATGGCGCGCTATGGCGAACACGACCGTCGAAACCTGGGATGCACGGACGCTCACGCTCGAGCAGGCGCGGGCGATTGGGGAG
>JANOIK010000553.1:0-2886 GCA_031407585.1 Planctomycetota bacterium
GTGTATCTTGTGAACCAGGGCGAGCAGATGGATTTCGGGCCGGCGGCGATCTGCGGGCTGGGGATCAGCCTGGGGAGTTATGCCATCGCAATTGCCCTGGGACCGGTGCTTGGCATCTTCGTCCTCGGGCCGATTACGATGCTCGCCATTGCCCTCATTTGGATGATTGCCAAGATTCCATCAAACCAGGCGGCCATCGCGGGCGTTCTCTTCATGGTATACAAAATAGCGATGATCTTCGTGATCGCCGCATTGCTCGGCGGCGGTGCGGCTGAATGAGGCGTAGGCCGTTCAGCGTTGGCGTAGGCGTAGGGTGGGTGTCTGCACCCACCAAGTTCGACGCGGCGGTGGGTGCGGACACCCACCCTACGGGAGAGGTGTTCCACGGCTAAGTCATCGAAAGACAAGTTGCCGGCCAAGGGCAAGGGCGACGATCCGAATGAGCGGGTGATCGCTCAGAATCGCAAGGCGCGGCACGATTACGAAGTGCTGGATACGCTCGAGTGCGGCATTGCGCTCGTGGGGAGCGAGGTGAAGAGCCTGCGCGCCGGCGGCGTGTCGTTGGACGAGGCCTACGGGCGCGTCGAGCGAGGCGAAGTGTGGCTGATGCAACTCGATATTCAGGAGCACAAGAACACGGCCCTGGCGTGGAGCCACGAGCCGAAGCGGCGGCGGAAGCTGCTCTTGCACCGGCGAGAGATCAACAAGTTCGCCGCCCAGGCGTACGAGAAGGACTTCACACTCGTGCCGCTGAAGATGTACTTCAAGGAGGGCCGAGCGAAGGTGCTTATGGGGATTTGCAAGGGCAAGAAGCGCTACGACAAGCGCGAGTCGCTGAAGAAGAAGGACATGCAACGCGACATCGACCGGGCGATGCGGCGCGGTTAGGGATCAACCGCTGGGAGATTAACCGCCAAGGACGCCAAGTACGCCAAGGTCGGAGGGGAAGGGGATATTTAACCACGACGACACGACGGCACGACGAAAGAAAAGAATTGAGAAAGTCGGAAGTGTTGGAGGTGCGTGAGCTATCAACTCCCAACCTTTTTTCTTTTTCTCCCCCTCTCCACGTCGTGTCTTTGTGTCGTCGTGGTTAATTTTCGTTCTTCTCCCCCCTTGGCGACCTTGGCGTCCTTGGCGGTTCATCCGATCGCTTCGACGAGTAGGGCGACGGCCTGGCCCGTCGTGCGGTGGCTGAGGGCCAGGGCGGTCGGTTTCTGGATGGGCGTAGGCTCGGTGACCACGTTGACCGGGCAGCGGGGGTCGGGCGTTTCGTAGTTGAGCGTCGGCGGGATCAGGCCGCGCTCGAGGCCCAGCAGCGTGACCGCGAGTTCCAGCGCGCCGCTGCCCGCGCCGGCGTTGCCTGTGAAGCTTTTGGTCGCCGTGACCGGCACGTTGCCGAGGGTCGCGCGGATCGCTTCGGCTTCGATGCGGTCGTCTAGTTCCGTGCTCAGGCCATGGGCGCTGACGTGGCCGACGTCGGCGGGCGCGGCGCCGGCCATGGCGAGCGCGGCCGCGATCGCCTGGCGGATCGCCTGGCCTGTCGGTGCGTACGATGCGGTCGCCGCTTCGTAGCGTCGGCCGTGGCCGCGCAGGCGCGCGAGCGGGCGGACGCCGCGGGCCTCGGCGTGTTCGCGCGTTTCGAGCACGAAGATGGCGGCGCCCTCGGCCCCCACCCAGCCGTCGCGATGGGCGTCGAACGGCCGCGTGGCGCGGGCCGGCTCGGAGACGCGGCGCGACAGCCGGGCGCCGGCGTGCCACATGAGGTCCATCTTCGCGATCGTGGAGCTGGCGCCGCCGGCGAGCATGACGTCGGCGTGGCCGCGGGCGACGACGTCGGCGGCTTCGATGATCGCGGTGAGCCCCGAGATCTCGCCGGCGACGATCGAGTTGCTCGGCCCGCGGGCGTCGTGCAGGATGCCGATGTGCGCGGGGGCCATGTTCGGCAGGAACTTCAGCAGCCACAGCGGCGGGACTTCGCGCAGGCCGACGTTGCCGTACTTCGAGAAGTCGAACCGCCCGCCGCCGGCGTCGCTGGCGCGGCACGCGGCTTCGAACTCTTCGATCTCGGGGCTGAACATGTTCGACCCGCAGGTGACGCCGAGGCGTTCGGGGTCGACGCGCAGGTCGTCGAGCCGAGCGTGGGCCCAGGCGAGCTCGGCGGCGGCGAACGCGAGCTGCGTCTCGCGGGACATGACCTTGAGGGCCTTGCGCGGCTTGACGAACTCTTTGGGGTCGAGATCGACCACTTCCCCGGCGATGGGAATGGGGTGTCCCGCCTCGACCAGGCAGGGGACGGGGCGGATGCCGCTCGTGCCGTGCTCGATGGAAGCCCACACCGCGTCGGAGCCGACTCCGATCGGACAAGCGATTCCGATTCCTGTGACGACGACTTCGGGCACGGCGGAGCCAGTTCGGACACGCTGCGTCAGTTCGGACACGGCGGAGTCAGTTCACGCGGCGGAGTCAAAGTGACGGCAGGCGAAGGACTTACGCGGGGCGTCGAGGGGAATCTGCCAGTCTAGTCCGGCCGTTGGGAGCGAACAAGCTGCGGGGGCTCGGCTCGCTGGCCCGCGGGGGGGGTGAGAGATAAACTTGAGCTTGTAACAGGCCGGCAGAGATCACGCTGGGGAACTCTGTCGGAGGGGATTCACCACAGAGTGCACAGAGGTCACAGAGAAGAATGTAGGAGGTTAATGGCCTCCGGCTCTGTGTCTGCTCCGTGCTCTTTGTGTCCTCTGTGGTAAAAGCATTGAAAAGGGCAGGGCAAAGTGTCTGAGTTTGTCGCGGCTGAGATCGAAGCGGAAGGTTCCGGCGAGCTGGGCGAGTTTTCGCTGGCTGAGGCGCGGCGGATTGTCGGCGATTTTTTTCGGCCGAATCCGTGGA
>JANOIK010000558.1:0-2324 GCA_031407585.1 Planctomycetota bacterium
GGTTGGCGGCGCGGCGGTCTCGTCTTGCCAGGGCTGCAGCTGGTCGTCGATCATCTGCCGTAAGGTCCATTCATCGACATTCATGTAGGCTTCGACCGTGGCGCGCTCGTAGTCGGCTCCACGGTCGACGGCGAGATACCACTGCGCAAGCGCCGCCAGGTCGGCCGGCGGCAGCGTGTCATTCGCGCGAATCGCTTCGTACACGCCGATGGCTTCGACCAGCTTGCCCCGCTCGGCGAGCAGCCGGCTCAGCGACGCCCGCCACGGCGACACGGGCCCGCCGGCCGCGATCCACTGCCGCAGCTCGCGCTCGAGGTCCTCGGGGCGGTCGAGTGCGATGAGCAAGTCGTGCTTGGCGGCTCGCCACACATTCGCACGATCGCCCTTTTGCGCAATGCCTGCGTCGATGAACGCCAACAGCCGGTCGACCAGCTCCGGCTTGGCGTTGCGCCGCGCCGCCAAGTAGGTGACAATTGAAAACGCCCGCCCCCGATAGAGCGCGGCAAACGTCTCGGCACGAACCGCCCGCGCGACAGCCTCAACATCCGCCGCTTGCGGCGTAACAATTTCTTCCGCATCTCCATCACCCGCGGCATCCGTATCAATCGCCGGCGGCGCCTCGCCCAAAACTGCCCAACACGCCGCTGCGGCTTCGTCGAATCGCCGATCCAACTGCACGTCGAGCGTGAATCGCTCAAGCTGCATCCAGTTCGCGAGCGGATCCCCCTGGCCCGAAGCCGCAGCGACGATCCGGTCGATCTCGGCCGGGTCCACCACCGCGTAGTAGGGTACGCCCCCCAGGCTCCCCGCCGTCTCCGCCAGCCGATCGGCCACGCCTTCGCGCGCCGCCTTTTCAAACTCGGCGTACTTCGCCTCGAGCTCGGGCCGGGTGAGTTTCTCCGGGTGCCCGGTCGCCTGCAGTTCCCACCGAGCGTTGTCGGCGCGCGCCTGAATCATTCGATCGACCCACCGCATGAGCGCTGGCAATTGCACTGCCAGTCGATCGACGGGCGCCTCCGCTGCCGATAGTTGCTGGATCAGCGCCAACGTCTCGGTTTCGATCGTCTCGCTCCAAGTTTGCCCGTAAACATCGAGAAACAACCTGCGACCTTGGTCCCAGGGTTGATCGATCAACAAATCGAAAATGTGGTGAGCAAAGGCAGCACGACGTTCGCCTTGGGCCGTGTCCATCTGAACGCGCAAGAACGCGAGCATTTCTCGACCGCTCATGTGCGTCCCGTACATATCTTCAAGCGTGCGCCCCAGGGAATCCTTGTCGGCCAGGTCGCGCGTCGCCTCCCACCGGCGTCGGACGCGGTCCGCAATGCGCTTCCACTCCCTGTTGGCGACGCCCTTCGTCCCGCGAGCCCAACCCGCCGCGCGTGAGAGTTGTTCGGGCGTGAGTGATTCAAGCTTCACTTGCAGAGTCGTGAACAATTCCGCGCGCACGCCGTCCGCTTCGTCGCTGTCGGAAAAATACCCATGGCCCATGATCTGCCCAGTGATGTCGGAATGTCGCCTGTCGAGCACTAAGCGCCGCGCGACCGCCGCGAGCGGGGCGTACCACTTTTCCTCGAACCGCGGGATGTCCAGCTGATGGCGCTGGCCGAGGGCGTAGTTCACTGCGGCGCGAAGCCGAGCAAGATGCGCGGGCGGCAGATCCAAGTCGTCGCCCTCTTGGTCGGCGCCGAACGCCAACCACTCCATAACGAGCCCCTCGGCCTGCTCCAATCGATTGGCGAACACCAGCGCGCTCAAGTACCGCAGGTACACCTCCTGGTCCTCGGGCGCCAGCGCCGCACGCGCCTCCATGTAATCCGCCTCATCGGCGTAGCGGCCCTCTTCGTGCAGCCGGTCGGCATACGCGAACGCCAGCCGGTTTAGGTCGTACGCGCCGCGGCGCGGATTGCGATCGATTTCCTGCTGCAGCCACGCGTACGCCTCATCGCGGCGGCCAGACTGGTAGAGATCGCTCGCGTAACTGATTTGCCGCCCCACGCCCCAAGGTACGCTCTCGGCGAGCGTGCGGTGAAGGTCGAGCCGCTCTTCGAGCAGGCCCAGCCTAACCATGAGATCGACGCGCCGCTGCCTCCACGCGGCAATGGCGCCGACAAACTCCGGCTGGTCGTCGAACACGGGCTTCAGCGCGTCCAAGAGGCGCAGTTGCTCGTTGGAATCGCCGGCGTACTCGCCAAGTCCAAGCAGATGATTGGCGAGATGCCACCGATCGGCATGGTCGGATTCGAGCAGCCGCTGTGCGTCGGTCGTGACCTGCTCGAGCACGGTCGCGTTACGACGCGCGAGCCGCTCCAGGGCGAGCCGCA
>JANOIK010000565.1:0-2812 GCA_031407585.1 Planctomycetota bacterium
TCGATGGCCAGCCCCTCGACGGGCCCTACGGCGGCCTTTCGATCATGATGCTGAACACGAGCAGCTTGCTCGCGTCCGGCGTCCTCACACGTACGAGACGCGCCGGCGAGCTGGTGATGTTCAGCGTGACGGTCCTCTCCGTGCTGGGCGTGGCTTTGGTGTGCGCCGTCCAAGCGGCGGTCGGCTGGAAGGACGGCGTCGCCGCGCCGCTCGCGTTCGCGCTGGCCAACGCCGTCCTGCTGCCCTGGGCCCAGGCGCAGGGCGAGCGCCGGCGTACCTTGCCCGGCGCGCTCCTGGAGCGCCCGGTCGGCGAGAGATGAAGGCAGTCGACGAGACCGGAATCCGTGGGTGCTACGATCACGGAACGGTGAAGGCGCTGGACTGGCTGAAATTCGTGGGCATGTACGCTGCAGCGGCGGTAGGCACGGCTGTGGTCACCTACCTGGTCGGGCGCGAGACCCTCGGGGCCCCCCTGCGCAGCGCGTTCCCCTTTCTGAACGGAGCGTTCATCGCCACGTGGTTCGCGGCCCGTACCAACGGACCGGCGATCCCGATGTCCTGGCGGCTGGCGGTGAGACTGACGGCGGCGCTCGCGGTGCTCGGGGTATCGGCGACCGTTCTTGTCGGGATGACCGTCGGCTGGCGTTCGGGTCTGGGCGACCCGCTGGAGTTCACCGTTCCCTTGAGCATGCTCTACCCTTCGATGTTCGTGTGGATCAGCCCGCGCTGGGCACGCGCTGCCGCGCTCCCGAGCGACGGCCCCGCCTAGCTCCACATGACCGAGCGCCTTCCTGGCGATCGCGAACAGGCCTTCTGGTCGGGCGTCGCGGAGGCATCAAGGTTCTTCATGGGCGACAGCGACGTCCAACGCGCGCTCGTGCGCCTCTCGGTCGTGCTGGACGGCCAGCGAATCCCGTACGCCGTGATCGGTGCGATGGCGCTGAACGAATGGGGCTACCGACGCGTCACGGTCGACGTCGACATCCTGCTGACGGCCGAGGGGCTCGCCCGCTTCAAGGAGGCCGTCCTCGGACGGGGCTACGTCGAGAAGTTCCCCGGCAGCCGGGGGCTGCGCGACGCGGAGACAGGTGTCACCATCGACGTCGTGCTGGCGGGCGAGTACCCGGGCGACGGAAAGCCGAAGGCCGTCGTCTTCCCCGATCCCCGGGACGTGGCGGTCAAGGGAGAGCGCGTCTCCCTCCTGCCGCTCCCCAAGCTGATCGAGCTGAAGCTTGCGTCGGGGATGAGCGCGCCGCACCGCCTAAAGGATCTGGCGGATGTGCTGGAGGTCGTCAAGGCGCTGGCGCTTCCGCGCGATACGGGCGCCGCACTCGATCCATCGGTGCGCGAAAGGTTCGACGAGCTCTGGCTCGCGGCACAGACGGTCGAGCCCGAGTGATTGCCAAGCCTACATATTCATATAGAGATCCTCTCCGGGATCGAACAACTCGCTGAAATCAAATGGCTCAGGGACAATGAACCTTGTTGGTGCCTTGGCAAAGCTGATCGCCGATGGTCCGTCCAGCATCAACTCGCACGTCGAACACCTGAGGTGCGTCGACAGGTAGGTTCTGTTGATCACGAACGTGCCCCCGTCGAACTGCGGGTCTGACTCAGAAATCGATGAGCCAGCGAGGTAGGCAGGAGCCTTGCAGACCGGACAAGGAGTCGTAATGCCATGCCTGAGGCCCTTGCCAGCGGAAATCTTGAGCTGCAGAAGAGTCGTCTTTTCAGCCACGCTGCGTCTTGCCGCCTGCTCCGACTTGGACAGCGAGTTGAGTCGCTTCCGTGACGCCGCCATCTCGCTCTCGACACCCTTTCTGACGGCACCCTTGAAGTCCCGCATGTAGCGTTGCGCCGCCTTCGCCTCTTGGATACCCAAAAGCTCTTTCAGGGGTTTCCCTATGAAGCGTGCCAGCTCTGCAACCGCCGTGTAGTAGTCGCCGAGCCATTCCGACTCCGGCAAGTCGTCAAACGGCCTACTACCGGTATGAAGCTCTTCGTTTCGCGGCTCCGAGAGCTTTTCACAGATCCGCGAATGAATCCCACTGAACTCGGGCAGGATCTTCCCGAGCCGGGCGATCACAGTTTTCGTCTCGACGGACCTTGGCCTTCGGTCCTTGCCTGCAGATACACCAAAGCAATACAAGAGGCTGACCCCGTCGTCGTTGGGATGCGCAAGAAGGGCCGGATGGACACGCGCCACGGCTGCGCGCATCAGGAACTCCAGCGATAAGGCGGACAGGAACGCAACTCGACTGTCGCCTGGGGTCAGTTGGTGTGCGGCCTGAGCGTAGTAGCGCGCCTTCTGCCATAGGGACTCGGAGTCCCATTGTGGGCTGGCCAGCGGACCAGGACTCGCCTCAACACGCGATCCCGATCCTCCACGGTTGCCGGCCCTCGGGCGTGGAGCGTTCGCCAATTGTCGAGCACTAGAAGGCTTCCCGCTTCCCATGCGATCTCCTTCCGAGGACTGCGGCGTATGGCCGGTCGAAGGATCGACTCGGCGTCGCTCGGTGTCGCCAGCCTCATGCACTCTAGATCAAGTCGGCAGACTCCGGTCGACTGAAACGCCGCACAAAGAAATGACTTCGTTCCACGCCGAACTGTCCATATGCTCTCGCAAAGAAGGTGCCACTCCCTTGCAGAGACGCAGAGCTCGTTGATATCCAACACGAACGTTGTCCGCCTTGCCTGGCCAGGCGCCTCACAGTAGAGGAGCAGATACCGGGGCGGCACGAGCCAGTACGCTGCGTCCGTGTGAAACGGGAATGCTTCCAATCCGTATCGGCTCGAAAGTGTATTCGGGCGC
>JANOIK010000224.1:0-2624 GCA_031407585.1 Planctomycetota bacterium
TCCCGCTCGCGGCCGTCCATATCGGTGATGCTGCGCAGCCCGTGGCGGCTGGCGACCAGCGGGGCGTAGTCGCGGGCGCGGTACGCGGCGTACACCAGCGGCGTCTCCTGCCAGTGCTCGGCGGCGACGTCGGGCCGGTGCAGCACGCGAAGCCCCGCGTTCTTCAGGCGGATGAGCAGCTCGTGGTGGTCCTCGGCCTTCAGCGGGGCGAACCAACCGCCGACCTGGCGGATGGCCTCGGTACGGGCGAGGAAGAAGTGCGGCGTCACGTCGCACTCGTAGGCGTCGCCCAGGGCGCCGGCGTGCCCGCGGACCAGGCGCAAGGCGTCACCCTCGCGGCGGAAGACTCCTTGGTAGACCTCGCGATGGCGCTTCACGCGCCACGCGAACTTCTGCTGGCACTCGACGAGATCGCCGGCTACTAGCGCAGCGTCGTGGCGCTCGATGGTTTCGAGCAGCCGTTCGAGCCGCGTCTCGGCGGTGAACGCGAAGTCGTCGTCCAGCGAGATGAAGTAGGGCGTGTCGACGAGCCCCAGCAGCGTGTTGCGGCCCGCGGCGACGCCGACGTCGACCGGCAGCCGGATGTACTCGACGTCGTGCCGCGGGTAGGGCGTGATGCTGTCGTCGCCGACGATGACGTGCAGCGTGGGATAGTGACGCTGGATGCTATGCACCAAGCGATCGAGCGAACGCGGACGCTCGAAGGTTTTCACGATGGCCGTCACTTGCGACGCAACGTCGTGGATTCCCATGCTGGCAGCCTCGTGCTTCATCGTTTGGCGGATGACCCTGGGGTTTGCGCCGCCTCTGCGGGCAATGCTTTCTTTTCCATCGGTAGGATGTGACGGCGGACTCCAGCTAAAGCCGCCGTTGGGTGCTAGCGGGTTTGCGGTGTGGTGAGTCGAGTTGTCAATGAACGAGCGACCAAACGTCGTGAGTGTGACGCGTGTACCCGCCGCGTCACCCCTCCCTAACCCTCCCCATCAAGGGGAGGGGACCTGAACATTTCAATTCAATCTTCAATTTTCAATCTTGATCCAGTGCGTCGTCGTAGAACTCCAGCAGGTCTTTGCGGAGCTTCTTCAGCGACGGTTCGTGGGCGTACATCATGTGGCCCGCTTTGTAGTAGCGCATCGTAAAGTGGTCGCGCAGCTCGGGCGCCAGGTTCAGATGGTCGCGGGTGTACTCCATCGCGAACTCCGGCGTGGCGAGGTCGTAGTAGCCGCAGGCCGCGAACACGCGCAGGTACGGGTTCTGCGTCATGGCCTGGCTGAGCGTGTCGGACGCGTTGACGTATTGGTTGGTGAACCGGTCGTAGCTCCACGGTTGCACGTCGCCCGTGAGGATTTCGTAGACGCGCGGTTCGTCGACTTTCAGCGTCGTGCGCAGGTAGTCGTTCAGCCCCGCGGTGAACGTGCCGAAGACGGCGTCGGCGCTGGGATCCTGCTGGGCGAACTCGCCGAGCGCGTCGCGGTCGATGCCGAGATACCGGCTGTCGTAGCGGCCGGCGACGCGGCTCCGATCCCGCAGCAGCTCCTTGTTGAAATGGCCGTTGTCGACGCGGAGGTTCGCGGCGTCGACATACTCCTCACTCAAGCCGGTAAGCCGGGCCATGCGGCGCACGATGCGGCGGCGGCGGTTCGCGGGGAGCGAGTCGCCGGCCGCGAGGGCTCGCAAATACGGCCCCGCGGCGAACTCCTCGGCCGTGGCGACTACGTCTTCGAGCGATTGGTCCTGCAGATCGTCGTCGAGCGCCTTGTGATACCAGGCGGTGGCGGCGTACGTCGGCAGGAACATCGCGAAGGCGATGTCGTTGTTGCCGCGGGCGGACAGGGTTTGGAAATCGACCACCGCGGAGATGAGGATAAGGCCGTTGAGCTCGAGGTAGTAGCGGTCGCGAAGCTCGCCGCTGAGGCCCGCGGCGCGGATGCCGCCGTAGCTTTCGCCGAGGAGAAACTTGGGCGAGGCCCAGCGGGCGTATTTGGTGGTGTAGTCGTGGATGAACTGGCCGACGCTGGCGATGTCCTCCTGGTAGCCGTGGAACTGACGGCCGTCCTCGCCCTTCGCCGGGCGGCTGAAGCCGGTGCTCACGGGGTCGATGAATACCAGGTCGGTGCGATCGAGCAGCGAGTAGGGATTGGGGATCAACTCGTGCGGCGGAGCCTGCGGCTTGGCGTCGCTGTCGAGCTTCACGCGAACGGGGCCGAGCATGCCGAGGTGGAGCCAGACGCTGGAGCTGCCGGGTCCGCCGTTGAAGCAGAAGGTCACGGGGCGGCGGTTGGGTTTTGACGGGGCGGACGCGACGTCGCTGTCTTTATCTTCGTCCGCATCGTCATCGTTGTCGTTGTCCTCTTCGTCGTCTTCATTGTCGTCGTTGTTAGCGCCGCCGCGCTCCGCATCGGGCGGACCCTTCGCGTCGCGGCTAAACGGGTCGTCGAGGGTGTAGGCGACGAAGAAAACGTGGGCTTTGGGGTCGCCCTCGTCGGTGGTCATGAGCATCTTGCCGGCAGTGGCGGTGTAGTGGATTTCCTCGCCGTCGATGGTCGCGGTGTGATGAGTGACGACGGGCTTGGGTTCGTCCTTCTTCTTATCGTCTTTGGCGTCGTCCTTGGAGTCGGAGTCTT
>JANOIK010000591.1:0-1576 GCA_031407585.1 Planctomycetota bacterium
CACGGTTGCAGGTCGATCCCGATGGAACGCATGTTGCGAATGATCTGGCCAGGCGATTCTTCAAAGGAAGAATAGATGACGCGCTCGCCGCGACGAGGTCTGCTCGCTCACGCGATGATCGAGCACGATCACGCAGTCCGAGACGTATTCTTCCAGGCCATGGCGCGTCAGCGCCCCATCGCCGCGTTCGCCGGTGACGATGGCCGTCACGCCTTTGTCCTTCAGCCAGCGAAAGAGGCGCCGCAATTCGGCGCGCAGGATGGCCGGGTTGGGAAAGCCGGAGAACAGCGTCTCGACGGTATCCAGCACGACACGCTTGGCGCCGATGGCGTCTATGGACTGACCGAGGCGGATGAACAATCCCTCCAGATCGTATTCGCCGGTCTCGTCGATCTCACTGCGCTCGACGGATACAAAATCCAGCGCGATCTTCTTGCGCGCGACCAGACCCTTCAGGTCGAATCCGAGCGAGAGGACGTTCTGGGTCAGGTCCTCGGCAGTCTCTTCGAAAGCCATGAAGACACCTGGCTCGTTGAACTGCACGGCGCCCCGTACCAGGAACTCCATTGCGAGCAGGGTCTTGCCGCAGCCCGCACTGCCGCACACCAGCGTCGGCCTGCCCTTGGGCAACCCGCCGCCGGTGATTTCGTCCAACCCCTGGATGCCGGTCGGCGCCTTGGGCAGTTGCTTTCTCACCTGCGATTTCCGCTTTTCTGGTCTCGCCATTGCCTGTTGCCCCCGTTCAGCGTCGCGAGGCCGGGGTGGACACGGCCACCGGTGATTTCAGCGCATTCGGGAGTGAACCCGCAGCGGTAGATCCGTGTGATGAGCACGCCAAGCCGCGTCGACAACAGACCCTGAGGGAGCCCCTTACTGGCAGCATCGCTCCAATGTCATGGGCCGGTCTGTGCGGTAACGTACGCAGACGACCTCGCGCCCATGTGCCTGAGGGTGCCCCCCAGATGGGCACGGCCTGCCACCCGCGTTCGCCCGCGATGGCCGCTTCGATTCCCCGCTAGCGGAGTTGCCTCGGTCTCGGCGACAACGCACCTCGCGCGTGCCATGGCCTCTTGCGGACCGAAGGCGCGTGCGGCGCTGCGCAGAAGCGCCTTCGCCCGAACGCGTTCTCTTCAAACGCCAGGACTGGAGCGAGCCCGTCGAGTTCATGCACCACTGCAGCACCAAGTGGGCGACTTACCTGTTGAGCTTGAAGTCGCTCGTGGAAACGCAGAGCGGTAGTTCCAACCCGAACGACATCCACATCAGTGGCGACGGGCCGGACTGAGACCCCACCGACGGGCATTTGCCAAAGCCTGGGCTGGGCGCCCGAGGCCGTTGCGAGACGGGAAACGGGTGGCGCCGCCACGACGAGTTCGTGTTGAGCGGACGATGATTGTAGAAACGGTCGATTCAGCGTGATCGGCCGGCCAACGACACGACGGGGCGGCGGGGATTCAACGCCATAGCCGCCCCGATTCCGGCTCGCGAAAGTCTAGGACGCGCCCTTTTTTTTCCCGGCGGGCGCAGGGGGCTTCTTCGCGACCTGCTTGCCAAGTTCTTCCTTGGTCGGCTTGAT
>JANOIK010000602.1:0-2365 GCA_031407585.1 Planctomycetota bacterium
GCGAACGGCGAGACGACGCCCATCCCCACGCTCGGCAGCAAGAAAAGAATCGCCGAGGCCACCAGCGGCCCGGCCTTCTCGCCGAAGTCGGCCTTCGACACCGCTTCGCACACGGCGCCCGAGATGCCCGCGATCACGAACAGCGACGCGGCCACGGCGATTACGATCGCGTTGAGCAGCGCCTGCGACGGCCGCCGGTCGGCCACGCGCCCGCCCACGTAATACCCCAGGCTCAGCGCGATGAGGAACAGCGAGATGAGGCTGCCCCACACGAACACGGAGTTACCGAAGTAGGGGGCGAGCAGCCGGCTCCCGACGATCTCGAGCCCCATGAGTACCGCGCCCGAGACGAACACCAGCAGCTTCAGGCCGACGGCGCCGGGCACGAGCGCCGCCGCGTGCCCCGCCTCCCCGCCTGCGCTTCCGGCCACGCCCTTCGCTGCCGACTCGCCGGAGTCGCGCGACGCAATCTTATTCTTCACCGCCATGCTCATTTGCGCAGCCGCCGCGCCATCTCCTTGAAGTGAAGCAGTCCCTTGAAACGCACATCCAGCGGCTCGGCCCGCTGGAGCAGCTCCGCCATCGTCAACCGCTCGCCGTCCATCGACGCCACCACCACCGTCCCCTGCGAGCTCGGCAACGAAAACTCGTAGACTTGCGGAAACGCCGCGGCGATCGCCGCGATGTCCTCGCGCACGCCCGCGTGTGGATTGATGTTAAACGCCACCAGACCGCCGGGCACGAGCTTCTTCTGCACGTGCTCGTAGAACTCGCGCGTGCGCAGGGCTAGCGGCACGCCCGTCGCATCGGTGTCCGCCGACGGCTTCAGAAACGCGTCCATGTACACGACGTCGTACCCCTTCGTCTCCCGCGGCTCGGAGAAGAACTTCAGCCCGTCGGCCGTGATGATCCGCACGCGGCCCTCGGTGCGCACGCCGAAGTACTTGTCGGCCAGTTCGACCACCAGCGGGTCGATCTCCACCGCGTCGACGCCCACGCTCGGGTCGGCATGCCGCAGGAAGTGGATCATTCCCCCGCCGCCAAGGCCCACGATGAGCACGCTTTTCTGCTGGGGGCGAAACAGGTAGCTCGTAAACAGATGCTTGAGATACTCGAACTGCAGCACCTGCGGATGCTTGAGATTGATCCGGCTCTCGAGCGCCTCCTCGCCCGTGTCGCGCACGAAGAGCATCGACCGCAAGTCGCCGCGCAGCCGGACCCGCACGTGCGAGAACTCGCCCGAGCCGTCGTACTCCAATCGGCCGGCAGCGGTGGTCTGCGGGGCGGCGGCGACGACGGCTTGGGCCGCGGCTCGCCCGGCGACGCCAAAGGTGAGCGCGAGCACGATGCAAAGCGAGCGGGGGAGATTAAACAGCATGGCTAGCATCGCGGAGAGGGCGTCAAACGAGAGTTTGCCGAGTTGCCAGCATTGTAGGGCGGCCACGGTCCTCGAACGAGGCCGACTCTCGCAGGTGACGCTCCGTTCCCCTCCCCTCGGCGGGGAGGGGTTAGGGGAGGGGGACGAAGCGGGTACTCGGCAAGGCGTTCCGTGTACCAATCGCATCCCCCCTCCCCAGCCCTCCCCGCCGAGGGGAGGGAGCCGGAGGATTTAAGTTAGGAGATTAGCCGCACTGCGCTGACCTTGCCGCTTGCCGCCGCCCTCCCTAAACTCCGCCCCGCGCTCCCCTACCCTGCCCTCTTGCGCTCCTGAACTGCCATGGATTTCGAACCCAAAAACATCGTCAAGCAAGTCAACAAGCTCCACCACGCCACGGTCGTGCGCTGGCACGAGCAGGACGCTCCCGACAATCCCTACGTGGACTTTCTCGCCAAAGTCTGCCAGCAGCACCAGTACAACTACCTGCTCTGGCACGAGGAAGACGTCGCCCGCAGCGGCGAGGTGTCCGACGCTCGCATCGCGATGGTGAAGCGGGCGATCGACGGCTACAACCAGCAGCGCAACGACTGGATCGAGCGGCTCGACGAAGCCGTGATCGAGCAGCTCGCCGACGCCGGCGCTGTGCCCGAGCGCGGCGCCACGCTCAACACCGAAACGCCCGGCAGCGCCATCGACCGGCTCTCGATCATGGCCCTGCGCATCTACCACCTCGAGGAGCAGCTCGAGCGCACCGACGTCGACGCGGCGCACATCGAGCGCGTCACGCAACGCATCCAGCGCTGCCGCCTGCAGCAGGCCGACCTGTCGCAGTCGCTTACCGAGTTGCTCGCCGACCTCGCCGCCGGCCGCAAGATGCTGAAGGTGTACCGCCAGATGAAGATGTACAACGACCCCACGCTGAACCCGTACCTCTACGCCCGCAGCCAAAAGCAAGCCGCGTAGCCAAGAATCCGGGTGCCATGCCCA
>JANOIK010000614.1:0-3311 GCA_031407585.1 Planctomycetota bacterium
CCGTCGTGGTGAATACTCGGGGCTTTCAAGGATCAACTTATTGTAATTCGAGGTACGGGCGGCGGGGGCCTAGCGAGCGTCTTTTGCCGGGGCGCCGAGCAGTTGGGCCGAAAAACCGGGACCCCAGTTCGTGAGGTCGCGCCAGTGCCGCAGCCGCGGGGGCGAGGCCGCGCGGTCGAGGATGAATTCGCCGCGGACGGGGGCCGAGTCGGCGTCGAAGTATCCGACCGATTGGCCGCTGAAGGCGTCGCCGCGGGAGGTCACGAAGCGGTCGATCAGTTTCATGGTTTCGAGCGGCACGATGCCATCGACGAGCAGCCAAATCGAGTGCCGCTGGGCACCGATCGTGGGGTTGGGTTCCAACTCGCGGCGGGCGAGGATCTGCTCGATCGCGGCGGGCGGGAGCTGCGGGATGGCTTGTAGCACGGGCCGCGACGCGCAGTTGATGTTCACGCGGCCGGCGACGGGGCCGGCGTTGGCGGTGGCGGCGTCGTAGAGCTTAAGCAGGTCGCGGTAGCTGTTGGCGTTGGCCTGCCACGGCGAGGCGACGATCTGCGGCGGCGCAGTTTCGCCGCCGCCTTCGCCGGGTGTTTGGCCGCCGCCGCTACTCCCTCCGCCGCCGCCGCCATTGCCATCGTCGCTACTGGGATCGCCGCCGCCACTGCCGCCTCCCGATGATCCGCTTCGCCCGCTTGAGCCGTCCTGCCCTTCGGCGCCGCCGGGGGGCGTCGCGGTCACTGTGACCTGCGCACCGATCAAATCGAGCAACGACACCAGCGGCGTTCCGCCGGGCTGCTGGAAGTTGATCGTGATCGACGCGGCCGACACGGTCGCGGCGTCGCCGGGTCCGCCCGCGCCGCCGCCCTGCTGTTCGCGCTCGTTCGGCGGACGCTCGCCCGATCGCTCGCCATCGGGCCCGCCGGCGCCCTGCCCTTGGCCCTGGGCGCCCGTCGCGCCGAACTGCCGATACAGAATGATGAACTTCGCCTGCTCGTCGGTGAGTGATGCCTTTTTCAGCGCATCGTAGACCGCCTGCAAGCCGCCGCCGTTGAGATCCACCAGCGGCGCCGCGGCCGAGCCGCCCATGGCCTCGACGCTCGCGATCGTGAGATACGCGCTCCAGCCGCGGTTCATGAGCCCCTCGGCGTTGTCGATTTCGAGCAGCACCCCGCGCGGTTGCTGCTCGCTCGCGTCGACGAACATGTTGCGGTTGTGGTCGAATCCGTAGAGCAGCTCGGGAGTCATGCCGCGGACCATCAGCAGCTCGTCCAGGCTGCCGATCGGGCCGTTTCGCATGCCGTAGGCCGGGTCGAGGCCGGCGTAATAATCTTGCTCGGCGCCGTACTGCCGCGGGGCCGAGTCGGCGTCGAGCCAGTCGAGAATCGCGTCGGCGATCTCGGGCGTCATGCTCGGCAAGGTGAGGAGCCGATTGCGGGCTTCGGCGTCCGCGCCCTCGGCGAGCAGCGCATGAAGATTGAGCTTACCCGACTCGTTTTCCAGGCCGAAACGCACGCCGTTGTAGACGCCGTTGAGCTGAGCGGGGCAAACGATCGTGAACCGCCCGCGGTCGAACTCGCTGGGCTGGTCGTTGGCGATCAGGGCCTTCATCGCGGTGTTGTTGCTGGCGAGGCCGCCTTGGGTCTGGATCTTCGTGGGCGTTTGTGCGAGGAAGTTCTTAAGATACTCGACGCCGGATTCCGAGAGCCGCAGCGCTTGCGCCGCTCGCCCGTGGCGGCGGACGGCGCGGTGCTCGGTCTGCATGAGATGGAGGTACGTGTTGGCGCCGAGTGCGAGGATGACGATCACCACGAGCACGAGCAGTAGAATGCTGCCACCTCGGCGTCGACTCGGGGTGGCACGCCCAAGGTCCTCCGCAGGGCGTGGTTGAAGTACGCAGGACCACGCCCTGCGGCGGACCTTGGAACGTGCCACCCACGGAGTTGTCCGACGCTCACTCATGGCGTTCCTCCCGGCGTCGTCCCGCCGCTCGGTTGACCGCCTTGGCCCTGGCCCTGGCCTCCGCCGGGTTGCCCGCCGCCTTGAACCGCGCCGCCCTGCCCCGGCCCGCCCGCGGCCGGCAGCAGCATCTGCGCCGGCGGCGCCGCGGCGACCAACGGCAGCCGCACGAATCGCCGGTACTCGACGCGCTCGCTCTCGAGATAACGCCCCTCGGCCATTCGCTGCTTCTCGTCCTGGCTCGGCCGCGCCTGGAACCTCGGCTCCGCGATGGTCAACACAATCTCGACGGCGCGCGGAAGACCTCGGTCGATTGCTGGGTCCCACTTTTCGACCAGCTCCTTGCCGTTGTAGTACTTCAGCTCGAACGCCACGACCTCGGGCGCGAGCAGCTCGACATGGGCGCCATTACGCACGGCGCCGCGCGTCGGCAGGGCCGGGTCCCTCGGCGTGATCGTCGCCGTGACGACCGTCTCGCGGTAAAGCCCGCCGGCGGCCGTCGGCGAGACCTCGCGAGCGATGCCCTGCTGAGCGAGCTTTTGCGTGGTGAGCCGGTTGTCGTCGACGAAGAAGTAGCGCACGCTCGCCGGCATGTCGGCCCGCGTGGCAGATTCCTGGAGCTCGACGTCGCGGGACGCTCGCTCCCAGTTGGCGTAGGGCGTCCGGTCGATGCGAATTTGATCGGCGGCGCCGTAGATTCCCTCGCCGCCAACCGGCGGGGCGCTCGGGCCAGGGCCGGCCGCGGGATTCGAGCCGCCGCTCCCGCTGTTTGGAGCCGCACCGCCGGGAGGTGTGCCGCCCGCCGCGCCGCCAGGGGGCGGGGTTTGATTGCTCGGTGCGCCGCCGGCAGGAGCACCGCCAGAACTTGGACCGCCGGCGCCTGCGGGGCCGCCGCCGAATTGTCCGCCGGCGCTTGCGGCGGCCGGCGGCGAAACGCGCGCGTTCGCCAGATCGTTCGCAATCTGATCGAGCAGCGTGCGTGCAAGCTGCGCCGTCTCGACGCGCGTGCGGCTGGAGTCGACGTTCGCGAGATAACTCTCCGTGGCCATCGAGAGCAGGTACACAACCATCGCGGTGAGGCCGATCGCGAGGACGACTTCGATTAATGTAAATCCAAAGCGTGTACCCGCTGCTTCCCCCCTCCCTAGCCCTCCCCGCCGAGGGGAGGGGACCGGAAGATCAACAACTGGAACCCTCATGGCGCGCCTCCCGTTCCCCCGCCCGGCGGCGAACCGCCTCCGGGGGACTGGCCGCCCGAGCCGCCGCTTGTCACCGGGGCGCCTTCGGGAAGCTCCAGTATCGTGGGCAGCCAACGCATCAGGCGGAATCGCACCGGAGTGAGGCGTGCTTCGACG
>JANOIK010000640.1:0-6496 GCA_031407585.1 Planctomycetota bacterium
TGCGATTTGCCGACGTCGGCCGTCATCGTGATCTGGCACAGCTTGCTGCTGTACTGGCCGAGGCGGTTCGCGTTGAGGCCCGTGACGCCGAGGGCCTGGGCGCCGCGGAGCGACACCTTTGGCCAGTTGTCGAGCGTCGAGTCGCGGCAGTTGCGCGTGACCAGCACCTTCTCGGCGGCGACGAAGGCCTGCCCGAAGCGGCAGCCGGGGATCAAAGCGTCGTTGTCGAAGGCGCCCGACACGTTGGCGATGCGGAAGTTGGGGCGCTGTTCGGCGACGGCGCCGGCGAGGGTGAGGCCGCGGAGTTCGCCGCCGCCCAGGAAGTGCCCGGCAGCGCTGGCGATGATGCCGCCGTAGCTATGACCGCCGACGGTGACGCGTTGGGTCATGCTCATCTGCTGCACGACCTTGGCCATGTAGTAGGCCTGATATTCGGAGTACACGTACTTGATGCGGAGGTTGGCCATGATCAGCTTCCGCGGGCGGAGGATCGGCCGCTTGATGGCGATTTGCGCGGGCCACGACCAGAAGACGAGGCGCTTCTTGCCGGGGCAGCAGCGCATCTTTCCGTAGAGCAACCAGCACTGCTTCATGGCGCCCTTGTCTTGCAGGGTGTTGCCGTGGGCGAAGATCAGCGTCGGCATCGAGGCCTCTTGGGCGAGGAACGACGCGAGCGTTTCCTTCTGCCAGCGGTTGCACGAGGGATCCCAGTGGCGAATCGAGATGCGCTCGAAGCCTTCGTCCAGGTTGTTGCACTTGGGCACGCAGCGGGTGTTGAACACCCACAGATCCGGCGCTTCGTGGCAGCAATTCAGGCCGCCGCACTTGCGGAGATCGCACTCGTCGCATTGGTCGGGGGTGCAGTATTGGGCCGAGGCGACCGCGGCGGTGACCGCCACAATGAAGGCCGCGGCCAGGAGCCGCCAAAGTGCCCAGGTCGTGGTTCCGCGAATCGATGCAGCGGTCATGGTCGTGTCCTGCGTAAACAAAGGGAGTTGGGAGTTAGGGAGTTGGCTCGAGTCGCTCGCTTTGGCAGGCTAGGAAGCTCGCGCAAAGTCTGCGGCCATGCGAAAAGCTAGGTCGCGTGGTGAAAAGGCAACGCGGCGAGAGGCCGGCGTGGGAGAAAAACCTCGCGCCGGCGTCGGTAGAGTGGGCGTAACCCGCATAACGCGGCGTTTTTCACCCATTTAGCCCCCGGCCAGTGGCCCGGGGGATTGTGGGAAGCGCCATCCCGGCAAGCGCGGCAATCTGTGCCGATGAGGCGGGGTCGACTCCACGGCGGGGCTGCCGGAGGACGATGAAGCCGCATAGCCAGAACATTCGTTCTGCTTGCGCCAACCGTCACAAAGCGCACTGAGTCGCGACGCCGCGGGGAAGCTGTTCACGATGCGAATCATGCTCATGCATCGCCGGGCGCTGGGCCGGTTGGTTGTCGCGGGGGCGGCGATGGTTGCGCCGCTATTGTTCCGCGGCACGCTGCGGGCCGAGGAGGCTCCGTCGCCGGCCGCGGCCCCGTCGCTTGCCGATGCGATTGCTTTCGAGTCCGCCGATGTGTGGAACGGGGCCACTCCCACGCCTGTCGTGGCGCCGCCGGGCGGCGTCGAACCCGTCTCAGCCGAGACGGCGTGCTCGACCTGCGGCGGCGACGGCGCCGGCATGATCTACCCGTACAACCGCTGCGGCTGCAGCTCCCACGCGCTGTTTCCCTGGTTCAGCGGGCCCGGCAGGTGCGACGCCTGGTGCGTCGGCCCGCACTGGGAAGTGGCAGCAGATGGTCTCATCCTGTTTCGCGAGGGCACGGATTTCGCGGCGATTCCACCGGTCGGCGGGTTTGTCGAGACGCTGACCGATGACTTCGATTACGCTCCCGGCGCCCGGCTTTTCGTCACCGGCTACAACGACCTGCCGTTTGGCATCCAGGTGGGCTACGAGGGCGTGAACGACTTTCACGCCAACGCGCTCTACCAAAACGGCGCCGGCGACACGCGGGCGGTGACCTACGAGTCGAACCTCAACTCGATCGAAGTGAACTTCGTGCGGCGCACCGCGGGGGCGTGGCGGCCGTTTTTTGGGGCGAGGTACATCGAGCTGGACGACGATTTCGTCGACTTCACGACTGTGAACAAGCCCGTGCCGGCGCCGGCCGATCCGCCGGCGGCTCCGGTCGCGTTCGTCGACACGGGCCGCAGCGAGTTCCTCGACAACCGGCTGATCGGCATGCAGGGCGGGGCGTTTCGCGACGTGTGGCGGCTCAATCGCTGGCTCACGATCGAGCCCTTCGGCAACGCGGGCGTGTATCTCAACGACTTCAAGCGGGAGAACGTCACTCGCAACGTGACGACCGTGATCAACGGCGATGACCTGAGCACGGTCGGCAGCGAGTACTCGCAGACGACCACCGATGTCACGACGATCACCAAGCAGGAAATCGCCGAGTTGGCGTTCGTCGGCGAGGCGGGGATCACGGGCGTGATTCGGCTCAGCCCGTGCGTGGCCCTGCGCGGCGGCTGGCAGGTGCTCGCGGTGAACGGCGTGGGGCAGGGGCTCGACGCGCTGGTGGCGCCGGGGCTCGACCCCGCGACGCTCGTCTACCACGGCGGGCACTTCGGCATCGAATACGTGCGGTAGGCGGTTAAATCTCCGGCGCCGGCGCATGAACCGCCGACTTGGCCGCGGCGCGCAGGTTGAGCGTCTCGACCAACAGCGAGAACGCCATCGCGAAGTAGACGTAGCCGCGCGGGATGTGCGTGTGCAGGCCCTCGGCCACGAGCACCATGCCGATGAGGATGAGGAACGCCAGCGCGAGCATCTTGACGCTGGGATGCGTGTTGACGAACCGCGCGATCGGGCCGCTGAAGATCAACATGACCGCGATCGAGAGCAGGACCGCGCTGATCATGATCGCCAGCGGAACCCAGTGGTGCACGTAGCGCTCGGGCGGCACCATGCCGACGGCGGTGAGGACCGAGTCGAGCGAGAAGACCAGGTCGATCGCGACGATCTGGGCGAGGGCCGAGGCCATCGACGTGGCGGCCTTGGCGCCGCCGGGCGGGTGCGGATCCATCTGGTGCCCGATCTCCCAGGTGCTCTTGCCGAGCAAGAACAGACCGCCGAGCAGCAGCACGAGGTCCTTCGCGGTGATCTTGGTGCGCGCCTCATCCGCCGCGGCCTTACCCGCATCGGCGGCGGCCGGTTCTTGCGGCGCCGTCTCGTGCAGTTCGGCCGCTTCATGGCTGCCGGGAATCGTGAAGGGGAGCGTGAACAGCTCCGTTTTGTCGAGCGTGATCACCCACGAGATGGCGAACAAGAGCCCGATGCGGCCCAGTGCGGCAAGCGACAGCCCAAGCGTGCGAGCGCGGGGCTGCTGATGCTCCGGCAATTTGCCCGTGAGGATCGCGAGGAAGACGACGTTGTCGATTCCCAGCACGATCTCAAGGATGGCGAGCGTCGCGAGCGCGGCGATGGAATTGAAGGTGAGCAGTTCTTCCACGGTTGGTCCCTTGTCAAATCAGAGTCGCGAGTTTTTCAAGCAACAGATCGACTTGCTCGTCCGTCCCCACGCTGATGCGCAAACCGTCGCCCCAGCCGGCGTAGTTCATGTAGCGGACGAGGATGCCCGCGTCCTTGAGCCCGCGGTAAAGCCCCTGCGAATCGGCGCTCGCGTGGCGGCACCACACGAAGTTCGCCTGCGAATCGAGGCACGCGAAGCCGAGCTTCCGCAGCTCGGCGGTCGTGCGTGTGCGCGTCGACAGGATGGCCGCACGCGTGCGATCGAACCATGCCCGGTCGTCGATTGCCGCGGTAGCGCCGGCGATCGACAGCGAATCGCAGTTGTACGAATCCTTCACCTTCACGAGCTGCTCGATGACCTGCGGTTGCGCGACGACGTAGCCAAACCGCAGCCCTGCGAGCGCGTACGATTTGCTGAGCGTGCGCGTTACGATCACGCGTTCGTTCTCGGCGACAAGCGCCAGACAGTTCGTGTCGGCGAAGTCGGCGTACGCTTCATCGACGATGAGCGGGCAGGGCAGGGCGGCCGCCATCTGTCGCACCGCAGCCAGCGGCACAACCGTGCCCGTGGGGCTGTTCGGATTGGCGAGAAACGCGAGCTTCAGTCCCGCAGCCGCCGCGGAAAACTCGGCGCCCAGCATCCAGTCGGCGGCGAAGTCGACCGTCCCGCTGGTGGCGCCCTGAATTGCCGCCAGCGTGTCGTACAGAATGTAGCTCGGCCGCGGGAAGCGAATGAGATCGCCCTCGGCGACGAACGCTCGCGTGATGATCGTGAGCAGGTCGTCGCTGCCGTTGCCGCACAGGATCCACTCGGGCGTGATTTGCGGCAGGTCGGTCGCGTGCAGCGCCGCGGCCCGCTCGCGAAAGGCGTTGGCCATCGGATCGGGATATCGCTGCAGGCCCACCTGCAGCACGCGGCCGATCGCCGCCTTCACGCTCGCCGAGCAGGCGTAGGGGTTCTCATTGGTGTTGAGCTTCACCATCTCCTGCCCGCGCGGCTGCTCCCCGGGCACATACCCGTGCATGGCGGCGATGTTAGGTCGAACTAGTGTCATGGATACTTCAAAAAGGCCGATCGGAATTTCTACCGCGAATCACGCGAATCTTCGCGAATCAGGAGCAGACGAACCACGACAAACACAAAAAACACGAAAGGAGATGTTCGTAAAATCGTTCTCACTCAATTCTTTTTCGTGCATTCCGTAAGTTTCGTGGTTTCATTCCTTCTCTTCCTTTTCTCTTGATCCGCGAAGATTCACGTGATTCGCGGTTAATTCTTCTGTATGCGAAGTTCAACGGTGCGAGCGTGGCCGGTGAGGCCCTCTTTGTTGGCCAGTAGGATCACGTCGTCGGCGATCGCTTCGAGGCCGGTGTACGTGAAGTGCGTCATGCTGCCGGCGCGGAGGAAATCGTTCGACGACAGCCCGCTGGCGAAGCGGGCCGTGGCGCCGGTGGGCAGTACGTGCGAGGGGCCGGCGGTGTAGTCGCCCAGCGGCACGGGCGTGTAGGCGCCCATGAAGATGGCGCCCGCGTTGCGAATCCGCGGCGCGAGCCGCTCGGCCTCGGGGCACGCGAGGTGCAGGTGTTCGGTCGCCAGCTCGTTGGCCAGATCGACCGCTTCATCGTCGTCGCGCACCAGCACCAGGGCGCCGAAGGCCTCGAGCGATTGCCGCGCCTCCTCGCCGCGTTCGAGCGTCGCGAGCTGTTTTTCCAGCTCCTGGTGGACTGCGTCGACCAGCCCGGCGTTCCACGAAATGAGAATCGCCGACCCCGGGGCATGCTCGGCCTGGGCGATGAGGTCGGCGGCGACAAACTCCGGCCGGCTCGTGCCGTTGGCGATGACGATCACCTCGCTGGGCCCGGCGATCGAGTCGATGCCGCAATCGCCGTAGACGAACTTTTTGGCGAGCGCGACGAACAGGTTGCCCGGGCCGACGATTTTGTCGACGCGAGCCATCCCGTCCACGCCATACGCTAACGCCGCCACCGCCTGCGCCCCGCCCACGCGATAAACCTCCGTCACCCCCAGCTCATGGCATGTTGCCAACAAATCCTGGTTGTACGAACCAAACGCCGTCGGCGGCGCCACCACCGCGATCTCGCTCACCCCGGCAGCCTGTGCCGGCACGACAGTCATGAGCACCGTCGAGGGATACGCCGCCGCACCGCCCGGCACGCACACGCCCACGCGCCGCAGCGGCACGTACCGCTGGGTGAGATACCCGCCGTGTTCGGTTTGCAGCGTGACGTCGCGGTGCAGAATCGCCTGCTGAAACCGCGCGAGCCGCGCGCGAATTCGCCGCAACGCATCCAGAAACGCGGGATCGGCCGCCGCGTGCGCCGCCGCCAGCTCCGCGGCCGGCACGCGCAGCTCCGCCGCGGAGAGCGTCTTGCCGTCGAGCTTCGCGGTGTATTCGAGCACCGCGTCCAGCCCGTGAGTCCGCACATCGCGGCAAATCCGCTCGACCACCTGCATCGGCGTCAGCGGTTCGCCAAACGCCTCGATCGTCTTCCGCCGCCCCGCTTCGCTCACCACGTTCCCATCGACCGCCAGCTTCGCGCGCAACGCGGCGATCTGCGCCCGGGCGTCGGCGTCTGCGGTGTTGATGCGGGGGATGGAGAGCATGAGGGGAGACGGGAAGATGAAATGCTGAATGCTGAATGTGGAATGCTGAGCAGGAGTGGGTGACGCTACTCTTTGGGTACGCCGAAGTGGGTGATTCGGCCGCAGGCTTCGCACATGTACGCGACGATCTGACCTTTAATGGGATAACCGCCGGACCAAAACCGAAGTTTCTCTTCAGGCGCCGTGTACTGAACGTCGCCGGGAACCCCGTAATGCCCCCTATCGAATATCTTGATCTCGTGAGCGGCGCCGCCGCAGTCGGTGCAGATTTCGCGTGGGGTCGGCATGGGAGGAGAAAGGTCTCAGCTTAAAAATGGTGCGTGAATCGTACAGCAATAGCCCCCGGCGCAAGCCGCGGGG
>JANOIK010000653.1:0-1923 GCA_031407585.1 Planctomycetota bacterium
TCAGCCGCGGATCATCATGCGCTGCAAACGCAGGCATGCGGTCGTTGCGGTCGCCGTAGAAACGCTCCGCCGCGGGATTCGAGATGAACTCCATCATCCATTCGCGCGACATGTAGCCCGTAAGATCCGGCGCGGCGCCGAGTTCGCCGGAGTCATGGAACTTGTGGCAATCGGTGCAGCTCATCCCGCCGTCGACGACTTCGGCCAACTTGCCGGTGATAAGCTCACGACCTTCGGAGATAAAGGCGTCATCAACCGCCTCATTGAATTGCCGACGGCGCGGCAAGTCCGCTTCTGCCGTTAGGGCGATGACGACATTCAAGATCGCCTCGTTGGCGATTTTGACTTGTTCGTCGTCGGCATCATCAGCAATTAAATCTTCGACGAACGAAACCATGTCGCCTTCGGCGAAAGGCGAACCTTCGTAGCGAAGGTAATGAGGCGACTTAATTGCATCGCTGTTGAGGAGATCGCGGACCCACGTGCCCCCACCAATCGACCACAGATTTGGCGCGGTCGAGTTTGCATTCTCCAAGTCGGCGGGATAGTTCGGCGGTTCGACGTATTGAGCGTCCTTGACGCGAGGATCGTCATTCTTGAGCTCTCGCGTCCACGCGAATTGTTCAATGTGAATTCTCTCGTAGTTGTGGCACGAAGCGCAATACTGCTTAAACAACTTCGGCCCCTGCAAGTAAGCATCGTTGTATGCCATGGCCAGCGCCCCAGTCGGCGGAATGCGCTCCGGCATCATCGCCAGCTCGATCACGCGTTCCGCGTCGAGAATGGCTTGCTTCTTTGCGTCAAGAAACCGCTCCGAAGCCTCAAACTTCGCGGCCACCTCAGGCGACGCGTCCTTGGGCTTTTCATGCCATGCCGCATAGTTGTCATCGCTCAGCGCCTGCGCCGTCAGCAGCGCCGCTCCCCCCAGCAATACCGCAAGCAGCGCCACGTTGAACACGTGCCCCGCGCGCGTGCGCCCGATCCACGGCATCGCGAACAGCACCGCCAGCACCACGCCGGGAATAATAAACGCGCCCCACAGTTCGAGCTCACCCGGAAACCACTTCAGAAACTGGAACAGAAACAGGAAGTACCACTCAGGCCGGGCCGCGTCGTAGGAGTTCGCGGGGTCGGCGGGCGCCATCAGCTCGGCGCCGCCGTAGTACACGGTGAGCCCCAGCACCACGGCGAGCACGCCGAGGGCCGCGATGCTGTCCTTCAGCATCTGGTCGGGCCAGAACATGGCGCTCCGCGCCGGGTCCGGCTTCCGGGCGTGCAATCCATGCCGGCGGAACAGCCCGATGTGCGCGACCAATCCCGCGATCAGCAGCCCCGGCAGGACGCCGGCGTGCAGCGCAAAAAACCGCGTAAGCGTCTGGTGCCCGTACCTGCTCCCGCCGATCGCAAGCTTCTGCAAGTCGGGCCCGACAATCGGCGCCTGGCTCGCGAGATTCGTGCCCACGGTCGTCGCCCAGTAGCCCTTCTGGTCCCACGGCAGCAGATACCCCGTGAGAGCGAGCCCCAGCACGACGAGCATGAGCACCAGCCCGATGACAAAATTCAGCTCCCGCGGCGCCCGGTACGCCCCGTCCCACACCACCTGCACGAAGTGGATGGCGAGCAGCACGACCATCGCCTGGGCCATGAAGTGGTGGATGCCGCGGAGCAGCCACCCGCCCCACATCTCGTGCTGAATGTAGAAGACGCTCTCCCACGCGGTCTGCGTGCTGGGGCTGTACGCCATCCACAGGAAAATGCCGGTGACCACTTGCGTGGCAAACGCCATCACCAACGTGCTGCCCCACACATACCGCCACCGAGAACCGCCAGGAATCGGCTCATACAACGCCACTCGAAGCAGACCCCGATAGCCGCTACGGTCATCGAGCCAGTTGGAAAGTTTGCTGAACATTGCAACTTGGC
>JANOIK010000234.1:0-1832 GCA_031407585.1 Planctomycetota bacterium
TGGATTCGGCGGCGGCCGTGGTCGCGGCGGTCGCGGGGGCGGAGACAATGGCGGTGATGGCGGCGCGGGTGACGGCGGCGCTGACGCCGCGGGCGATGAAGGCGCCGGGCGGCCCGCGGCCGACGACGATGGAGCGTGAGCCACGGCTCACGCGTGACTTTTCTCAATCGACTCCGGCGCCGCCCTCGTCACAACAGGGCGGCGCCGCTTTTACTTTTCGACTCGCATGACTCGTTTGCGTCGAGGACGCAGAAACAGGACTCGCTATGAATCGCACGATCCGCCGGGCGACGATCGCGCTCGCCGCCGCCCTGACCGTGACCGCATGGAGCGCTGCGGCGCACGCTCAGGTCGCCGGCTTCGTCCGCTTGTTCCGGCCGTACCACCAGGTGGTGCTCGCGCAGCTCGACGAAGTGGCGAAGGACCTGAAGCTCACCGACGAGCAGAAGGACAAGGCCGTCGAGATTAACGACCAGCTCAACCAAGACCGCGGGGCCCTTTGGCAGGAAGCCGCCGGCGACTTCGAGAGCATTCGCGACGACATGGCGAAGCTCAACGCGGACGCGGCGGCCAAGTTCGCCGAGTCGTTGGACGACGCCCAGAAGACGCGGCTCGCGCAGATCTACGCGCAGACCAACGGCCCCACGGCGCTGTTCGACGACGCGATTGCCAAGGAGCTGAAGCTGACCAAGGAACAGCAGGACAAGCTGAGCCAGACGCGGCAGGACAACTTCGGCTCGTTCCAGGACGTGGATTGGCAGAGCCTGAGTGAGGAAGAGGCCAACAAGGAAATCGACGACATGATCGCGACGCAGGATACGGACTACTCGGCGGTGCTGACCGACGAGCAGAAGACCGCGTTCGAGAAGATGCAGGGCGAGAAGCTCGAGATCGACCTGGCGAATCTGCCGAATCCGTTCGGGGGTTGATCGCGCGGCACTGCAGCGTCAAGGTAATCCTCCGGCTCCCTCCCCTCGGTGGGGAGGGTTGGGGAGGGGGGACGAAGCTGGTACCTGTTTCATTTATTGGATTCACAACGCGTGTACCCGCGTCGTCACCACTCCCCTAGCCCCTCCCCCTCAAGGGGAGGGGAACGGAGGTGACTAAACATTCCATGACGCAGCCCGCTCATCGCACCGCAACGGCATCCTCACCCGCCGCGCGCACGCCGTGGGGGCTCAATCTGCTGCTGGCCGCGACGGCGCTGGTGAGCGCGTGGCTGCTGTTCCAGGTGCAGCCGATGGTCGCCAAGCGGATCCTGCCGTGGTTCGGCGGGGGGACGGCCGTTTGGACCACCGCGATGCTGTTCTTTCAGACGGCGCTCTTTGCGGGGTACTTGTACGCGCACCTGCTCGCTCGGCGGCTGAGCCCCGCGCGGCAGGCGGCGGTGCACGTCGCGCTGTTGGCGGTGGCCGCGGCGCTGGCCGCGACGGTCGGCGTTCTTCCGGCCGAACGGTGGAAGCCGGCGGCGGGCGGGGCGCCGGTGCTTCAGATCCTAGCGCTGCTGGCCGTGTGCGTGGGGCTGCCGTATTTGCTGCTGGCGGCGACGGCGCCGCTCGTACAAGTGTGGTTTGCCCGCGCGAATCCGGGCCGCACGCCCTACCGGCTGTACGCGCTGTCGAATCTAGGCTCGCTCGGCGCGCTGGTGAGTTACCCGCTGGTGATCGAACCGCGGCTGGGGGTGCTTCAGCAGGGCGCCGCGTGGTCGTACTTGTATCTCGCGTTCGCCGCGTTCTGTGGGGCGAGTGCGTGGCTTGCGCTTCGCGCGGCGCCTGGGGCGGCGGCTGCGCAGGTCGCGCCGACTGCGACAGTGGAGGCGGCGGGTCGACCGG
>JANOIK010000680.1:0-8811 GCA_031407585.1 Planctomycetota bacterium
GGCACGAACTGGATTCGCACGAAGTGGCCGCTCCGCCCGCTGCGGCGGCTGCTCCTCAGCGCCAAGATGCGGCAGGACCACGTTCTCGGCATCTCCGAGCACTACGACGTCTCCAACGAGTTCTACGAGCTGTTCCTTGACAAGCGGTACATGTTCTACACGTGCGCGGACTTTCACAGCCCGACCGACACGATCGAAGAGGCCCAGCAACACAAGGCCGACTTCATCCTCAAGCTGATCGATCCCAAGCCGGGGCAGAAGATTCTGGAGCTCGGCTGCGGCTGGGGCGCCATGCTGCGGCGGATCGAGGAGCACACGGGCGACAAGTCGAACCTGTACGGCCTCACGCTCTCGAAGGAGCAGGTCGCATACATTCAGCAGCACCACGGATTCAACGTCGAGTTCGACAACTTCATCACGCGGCAGTACGAGCCCGAGTCCTACGACACGATCTATTCGATCGGCGCCTGGGAGCACGTGCGCGAGCGCGAGACGGAGCCGCTGGTTCGGAAGCTTTACGCCGCGCTGAAGCCCGGCGGAAAGCTCGTGCAGCATTTCTTCTGCCGCCTGAACGACGAGGTCGCGGCAACCGTGGCTTGCTCACAGATTTATTTCCCCGGCTCGCTGTGCGCCCCGTACCGCGAGCACAATCGCATTCACGACGCCGTCGGGTTTCGCACGAAGCATCGCTCGCTGCACGACTACCGGCCAACGCTGCGGGCGTGGTTCGATCGCCTGGTCGAGCGCAAGGAGGACGCGCTTCGGCTGGTGCCGGTGCGGACTTACAACCGGTATCTCACGTTCTTCGCGGCGTCGTGGCGGTATTTTCACGACCACACGGGCGTCGTGATCCGCTGGGTGCTGGAAAAGCCGGCCTGAGGCGGGCGGCGGCGCAAATGACGTCGAAGGCAAGATTCACATCCCGGCGGCGAAATGACCATGATACGTTCTGAAGTACGGCATACGGACATATATTGAGGCGCCTGTGCTCTTCGAGTTCCAAGACGTCACCAAGACCTACGGCGCCATCAAAGCGCTGAACGGCCTCACCGTCGCGGCGCCCGAGGGAGCGGTCGGCCTGCTCGGCCCCAACGGGTCGGGCAAGACGACGATGATCCGCACGCTGCTGGGGCTCATCCCCTTCGACCGCGGAACCGGCCAGGTGCTCGGCATGGACTTCCGCCGGCAGCAGCTCGAGATTCGCCAGGCGATTGGCTTCGCCCCCGAGGACGAGTGCCTGTTTCCGCATACCGAGGGCGTCGAGTTCGTCGCCTACGCCGGCGAGCTCGCGGGGATGGCGCCCAACGACGCGATGCAGCGGGCTCACGAGACGCTCGACTATGTCGGGCTCGATGAGGCGCGGTACCGCAAAGTCGAGTCCTACTCCACCGGCATGAAGCAGCGGCTGAAGCTGGCCGCGGCGATCGTGCACGACCCGAAGATGCTGATTCTCGACGAACCCACCAACGGCATGGACCCTGGCGGCCGGCAGGAGATCCTCGAACTCGCGCGCGACTTGGCGCGCAACAAGGGCATGAGCCTGCTGTTCTCGAGCCACCTGCTGCCCGACGTCGAGTATGTGTGCGACTACGTGCTGGTGCTCGCCAGCGGACGGCTGCTGGCCCAGGGCCGCATTGCCGACCTCAAGCAAGTTCACGACCAGTTGTACGATGTGCGCGTGAAGGCCGAGGTGGGGCCGCTGGCCCGTCGGCTCGAGACGCTTGGCTGCGGGACCGAGATCTTCGACGACCTGCTGCGCGTGCGGCTGCCGGCGGGGCAGACGCCGCAAATCGTCTGGCAGGCCGCCGTGGACTCCAGCGCCCAGATCCGTTTGCTGCAGCCGCAGCGCAGCACGCTCGAAGAAGTGTTCTTAAGTGCCGTGGAGCACGCGTAATGCCCATTCTCGATTCCGGCTACCAGCATTGGTCTGGCACGTTGGGCAGCCACGCGTGGCGCTGGCTGGTGATCACGCGCCACGGCGTGCGCATCGGCTTGCGAAATCGCTGGCTGCGACTCAGCCTTATCGTCGCCGCTCTACCGGGACTCGTGCTGGTTGCCATGCTCTGCATGTGGGGGCTCCTGGAGCAGCAGCCCGAGCTCATCGAAACGCTTCGGCCGATTCTCTCGATATTCTCCTTCCTCGACGCGCGGATGATCGACGAGCCTCGCTCTTACCGCGTCGACGTTTGGACGCTTAGCTTTAGCTACTTTCTGAAAACGCAACAGTGGCTATCCATGGTGCTCATCCTGATCGTCGGCCCGAGCCTGATCAGCCAGGATTTGCGGTACAACTCCCTGCCCTTGTACCTCTCGCGGCCAGTTCGGCGTTTCGATTATTTTCTTGGCAAGCTCGGCGTGATCGTCACGTTCATTGGCGCCGTGACCGTGGTTCCCGTGATCGCCGCCTGGGTGCTGGGCTTGCTGTTCAGCCTCGATTTTTCCATCGTCCGCGACACGTTCGGGCTGATGCTCGCGGGCGCTGCCTTCGGACTGCTCATCGCCGTGTCGGCCGGAATGCTGGTCCTGGCCTTGTCGTCGCTCTCCCGCAACTCGCGCTATGTTGCCTTGTTCTGGCTGGCGATTTGGATGGGCACCGGAATGGTCTCGATGGTGCTACAGGGAATCGATATGGAGCAGCGGCAGCATGCCTGGCGGGGCCGAGAGTTCGATCCCGACGTCTTTGCCGCTGCGGAGCTCGAAGCGGCGGAGCGTAATTGGCGGCCGCTCACCTCCTACAACGACAACCTGGCCCGCATCGGACAACAACTGCTCGGAACCGACGCTGTTTGGAACAAGCTGAGCAAATTCCATTTCGGAGGCGAACGCGACAGATTCCTCTACGAGAGCCGCGGTCCACAGTACCCATGGCAGTGGTCGGCCATGGTCCTCGCCGCGATCTTTGCGCTCTCCGCCTGGATCCTCAACCGGTCAATCAGATCGCTGGATCGGCTGAAATGACCCCCGTCGTCGAATTCAATCAACTCTCGAAGTGGTACGGAAACGTCATCGGCGTCAACAAGCTGACGCTCGCGATCCGTCCCGGCATCACCGGGCTGCTTGGCCCGAACGGCGCCGGCAAGAGCACGCTGCTGCAGATCGCGACCGGCCAGCTTCGCGCCAGCCAAGGCTCTGCCCGCGTCCTTGGGCAGGCTGTTTGGAACAATCCCGCACTCAACCGCTTCATCGGCCTGTGCCCCGAGCAGGACGCCTTTTACGAGTGGATGACCGGCTGGGACTTTGTGCTCACCTGCGCCCGCCTCAGCGGCCTGCCGCGCGGCGAGGCGCGAGACGCGGCCGCCTACACGATCAACTCGGTCCGCATGAATCCCGCCAAGGATCGCGCCATCGGCGGTTACTCCAAGGGTATGCGGCAGCGCATCAAGATGGCGCAAGCGCTGGTCCACGATCCCGATGTGCTCTTCCTCGACGAACCTTTCACTGGCACTGACCCGGTCGCCCGCAGGGATTTAATGGACATCGTCGGTCTGCTGGGCGCCCAGGGCAAAAGTGTGATTGTCTCCAGCCACGTACTGCACGAAGTGCAATCGCTCACGCCGAACATCGTGCTGCTTAATCACGGCCGGCTCGTGGCCGAGGGGCACGTCCGCGAGCTTCGCGACCTGATCGACCACCACCCGCACCACATCGTTTTGGTGTGCGACGAGTACCGCAAACTGGCTTCGCGAGTTGTCACCTGGCCCGGCGTCGAAGGAGTCCGCCTGCTGGCGGGCGAACACGCGCTGATGGTGGAAACGCGCGCGCCGGACACGTTCTACAGCCAATTGCCGGCGCTCTCGCTCGAGGACGGCATGGCGATCACGTCAGTGTACTCCGACGACGACAACCTCGAAGCGGTCTTCAAGTACCTGGTGACCAAATGAGCGCAAGTTCCCTGACATCTTCGCCGAACCACTCGCCGCCGTCTGGTGGGGCGCAGAACCGTTCGTTCGGCGCCTCGTATGTCGGCGGTCTGTGGACGCTCTACCTGCTCACGCTTCGGCAGCACATGCACGGCCGCCGGTGGATGGTGATGGCCGTGCTGTTTCTCGTCCCGGCGGGACTCGCGATCCTTCTCCGAGCGATCGCGGACGAGGTGCCGCCGCTGTCGCTTGAATTCATGCTGGCTATGATGCTCATGCCGCAGGTGCTGCTGCCCCTCACGTCGCTTCTCTATGCCTCGGGAATGATCCAGGACGAGCAGGAGGAGCAGACGATCACCTATCTGCTGATTCGGCCCATCCCGAAATGGGCCCTTTATCTGGCGAAGCTCGCGGCGACGCTGACCACGACCGTCCTGGTAACTGTCGCCTTCACGCTGTTGACGTATGCCGCGATCTACGTGGGCGGCGAGGGTTCGCCGGACAACGTGGTCGTCCGCGCCTTCAAAGCCGCGGCGATTCACTCGCTCGCGGTCGTCGCCTATTGCTGCCTGTTCGGACTGCTGAGCCTCGTGGTCAATCGAGTCCTGGTGGTGGGCATCCTCTTCACCGCCGTTGTCGAGGGCCTGCTCGCTAACCTTCCCTTCAGCCTTCGCTTGGGGACGGTCATTTACTACACGCGGCTGATCGCGTATCGCGAGCTGCCGTTTCTCATTCCCCGCTGGGACGAAGAGATCGAAAACCGCACCGCGCTTGTCTGGCAGCTCGACGTGGCACGCGATCCGAAGCTTCTGGAGCATCCGCAGATTGCGACGTGCTTCGCGGTCCTGCTGTTAGGCAGCCTCGTGTGCGCGCTGCTCGCCGCTTGGATCTGCTCACGCCGCGAGTTCCACGTGAAGACGCCGGAGAAGGCGTAGTAGTTCCGCGCGTCACCGCGGCATCCACTCCGTTGGATCCTGGCGATAAAACTCCGTAAGCGCGTCGTACAAGTCCGGGTGTAGCCGGCGCAGCTCGTGCGGCAGCTCGAAGAAGCGCTCACTCGCCACGGCGAAGAACTCCGCGGGGCTTTCGGCGCCGTCGTGGTCCAGCAGCGACGGCTCGCCGCGTCGGGCGTCCTCCTCGAGCCACTCGAGCTCCTGGTCGGTCACTTCCTGCCAGTGGTCTTGCGCTTCGGGCGGCAGCGGCGGCAGGCCGTCCATGGCGCCGTTGAGGCCGTCGAGATGGTGCGCGAATTCGTGAATCACGACGTTGCGGCCCTGGCTGGGGCCGCGACGCTCGTCCCGCACCGCCGCCCACGAGACGAGCACCGGCCCGCGCTGCCACGCGACGCCGTCGAGAGCTCCCGAACTGGGCAGGTTGGGGTTGAGCGCGGCCTGGTTTGGCGAGAAGCGAATCGTGCCGCGGTGGATCACGACCGTGTTGAGGCGGTCGTAGTAATAGGGATCGTCGAGGCCGCTGACCATCATGGCCGCCATGCCCGCGATCGTGACGCGCATTTCGTCGGTCGCCTCGAACCCGGCGGCCGCCGCCCAGTCCTTCTCGGCGACCATCACGCGGACGATCTGCTGGATGCGGTCCTGCTGGGCGGCCGGCAAGTACTGGTACTGCCGCACGCGACGGCGGAGCGTCTCCCGCCATGATTCGGGAAACGGCTCGGCAAGCAGCCGGCGCCGGCGGCGTCCTTTGATCCAGCCAAAGACCATGCTGTCACCATAACACGCGAGGCGGCGCCCCCGTAGACGAAGCTGCCAGCTTCGTCGGTCACTTCGGCGGGATTAGACGGTCGTTCGCGCGGCTCGCTTTGCGAAAGGGAGAAACGAAGCTAGCAGCTTCGTGTACGGGGGGCAAATGATCTGGCTTGGGGCATCGTCGGCGCGTATAAGCCGGCCTGTTTGCGCGGCAATTCAGGGCCATTTACCCGTTTGTCGCGACGCCCCCGCGTCTCGTGATCCGGCGTTATGCCCCTTCGCTTCCTTATTCTTGCGTGCTTCCTCTGCGCCTGCCGGATGGCCGGTGCGCAGGAGGCTGCGCCCGGGGCGACCGAGGACTTCGAAGCCGCGAGCCGCGAGCAGTTTGCGGAGCCCGCCACCGCGGGCGCGAGTGCCGCGCCGCTGCTGTCGTATCGTCGTGAGGATGACGCCGGGGTGAACCCCTTGCGGGCGACGGCCGGCGCAACGACGGCGAATGTCGTCATGGAATCCCCGGCGGCGCAGCCTGCCGCTGGATCGCCGCGTTACGCCGTGCGTGCGGCGGCAAGCGAGGACCTGCGGCAGTACGACGCCAATGTCGTCGCGCCCGGCGCCGCTCCCATCGTGCCGGTGACGCCGCTGCCGATCGCGGGCGCGCCGTCGGCAGCTCCGGCAGAGCCGCCATCGGCGGTGGCGCCCCTTGAGGACTACGTCGCTGCGCCGCTGGCGTCTTACTCCGCAGCAGCGAGCCAGACTGAGGCCACTCGGCCCACCGCTATCCCGGCGACCACAACTCCAGCGGTCACAACACCCGCAGCCATGCCGCCGGCAACCGACGACGCCGGCAATCGCCGTTTGGCGCCGCCCTCGTCCGAGTCGGAGAATAATTCCGCAGGCAGCGCCTCCGGGCGGAAGCCATCGCTGCTCCCGCCGGCGTTTTCACAATTCAAGTCGCTGTCCTCCGCCGGCGCCGGGCTCGCGATTGTCGTGGGACTGTTCCTGCTCTGCATGTGGCTGCTTCGTCGCAACGGGCCGAAGCCCACTGGCGTGCTCCCCGAAGGAGCGTTTGCGGTGCTCGGCCGCGCTCCGCTGACCGCACAGAGTTTTGCCCAACTGCTGCGGATCGGCAACAAGCTCGTGCTCGTCGCGATGACCGCCGACGGCGCCCAGCCGCTGGCCGAGGTGACCGATCCGGCGGAAGTCGATCGGATCGCCGGTCTGTGCGTCTCAGGCCGCCCCGGCGGTTCCTCCGCGGAGTTTCAGCAGGTGCTCGCGCAACTGTCCAAAGAGCCCGCACGCGGCTTCCTCGGTCGCGAAGGCTCCGCGGCTCGCCGTCGTTGATCGCAAATTTGCACAAACCACAAAACATGCACGATCGTCGCACCCTGATCCGCCGCGTCTGCCTCGTCGCCGTCGCGATTCTGCTCGCGACGATGCCGGCGGCCGCACAGGCGCAGACGGCGTCAGGCGGAGGGCCGATCGTCACGCTGCCGGCCGGAGTCGGCGGGCCACAGCAATGGACGAGCCCCGGGGGCATCAGCTCGACGCTGCAGGTGATGCTGCTGCTCACGGTGGTGAGCCTCGCCCCCGCGATCCTGCTGATGACGACCAGCTTCGTGCGGATCCTCGTCGTCATGGGGCTCCTGCGGCAAGCGCTCGGGACGCAGCAACTGCCGCCAAGCCAGGTGATGACCTCGATCGCCCTGTTCATGACCGCGCTGCTCATGACGCCCGTGTGGACCGCCGTCTACAACAACGCGATCAAGCCCTACTCCGAGAATCGCCTGAGCCTCGACGAAGCGTGGGAGCGCGGCACGCAGCCGGTGCGGAAGTTCATGGCCGAGCAGATTCGGCGCACCGACAACGACGACGACGTGTACCTGTTTCTGAAGTACCTGCCGAGCGAGATCGATCCCAAGACGGGCAAGCTGCCGACCAACTACGTGTACTTCAACGCGAAGCCCGAGGAGCGCAACGTGCCGCTGCAGGCGCTGCTGCCGGCGTTCATGCTCAGCGAGCTGAAGACCGCGTTCCTCATCGGCTTCCAGATTTACTTGCCGTTCGTGGTGCTCGACATCGTCGTGGCGAGCGTCACGATCTCGATGGGCATGCTCATGCTGCCGCCGGTGTTGATCTCGCTGCCGTTCAAGCTGCTGCTGTTCGTGCTGGTCGACGGCTGGCGGCTAGTCGTGGAAATGTTGCTCGAGAGTTTTCAAGGCGTCACGTAGCGAGGAGCGGCGGAGCCGCGCGCGCAGATGGATCCCCAAGACGCCGTCGATCTAGGCCGCGAGGCCCTCATGATCGCCATGCTCGTGTCGGCGCCCGTGCTGGTCGCGGGCATGGTCGTGGGCCTGGTCGTTGGCCTGCTGCAGGCGCTCACGCAAATTCAGGAACAGACGGTGGCGTTCGTGCCGAAGCTGATCGCCATGGCGCTGGCGCTGGCGTTCTCCCTGCCCTGGATTCTCACGCGACTGCTGGATTACACCGAGCAGCTCATCGCGAACATTCCGAACACGATGTAGCCGCGATCCGATGCCTTTGCTCGAAACGTACTTGCTGAACCAGTTTGGGACGTTCGTGCTCGTGCTTGCGCGCATCGGGGCCCTGATCATGGTGGCCCCCATTTTCGGGACCAAGGCGGCGCCCATGCAGGTGCGCGCCGGGCTCGCCATTGCGATGGCGCTCATCATCACGCCGCTGCATAGCGGTTCGTCGGTCGCGGACATCAGCCAACTGCTCGTGTTCGGCAAATTCGTGCTTAACGAAACGCTGCTGGGGCTGCTGCTCGGCCTGGGCGTGATGATTCTGCTCACCGGCGTGCAGCTCACGGGGCAGATCGTCAGCCAGCTCGGCGGCACGGCCATTGCCGAAGGCGTCGATCACAATCTCGAGGAGAACGTGCCGGTCTTCTCGCAGATGTTTTACTTCCTGACGCTTGCAATGTTCGTGTTGCTCGACGGGCATCGGCTGCTGATCGAAGCGCTGCTGGACACGTATGTGTGGTTGCCGCCCGGCAAGGCGGTGCTCGGGGCGTCGTACGTCACGGCGTTGACCGCGCTGTTGGGTCAAAGCTTCTCGCTCGGCATTCGAGCCGCGGCGCCGGCGATGACGGCCTTGCTGCTGGCGACGCTCGTGCTGGGGCTGGTCGGCCGAGCGGTGCCGCAGATCAATATTCTCGTCGTCGGTTTCAGCCTGAACGCGCTGCTTACGCTGGGGGCGCTCTTTGTCTCGCTGGGCGCCATCGC
>JANOIK010000687.1:0-5414 GCA_031407585.1 Planctomycetota bacterium
CCGCGCCAGCAGTCGCCGCGCCGGCTCGATCAGCCGGCGGCCCTCCAGCCGCACCACTTCCTCACCTTCCGACTTCGCCATCCCGACAGTCTCCTGGAGTTGACCAGTTGACGGCGCAAATGGCGTGCCGAACAGGATTGCGGCCCTCCCCTCGGAGGGGGAGGGAGCCGGAAGATTCTTTCCAAATTTCCTCCGGTCCCCTCCCCTTGAGGGGGAGGGCTAGGGAGGGGTGATGCGCCGGGTACACGCTTTGTTCATGGCGCCGCGGCCCAAAAAAACGCTTGACTTTTAAGCGCATGTTTAGTAATATACAGGCGTTCCAAAACGCTCTTTGAAAACTCGTACCACCAAACTTCCAGCGCATGGCCTCCATGCGCCGCCGGCGCGCGCCATTACGCCTACGAAAGCGGACAGTTAGAAGCCCAAAGCGGACACTTAGAGGCCCAAAGCGGACAGTTCCAGCAGCCCCAAAGCGTCGGAACCCCGGCAATTCCAGCCTCGCGCCCCGCCAGACGGCCCCAAAGCAAGAATTCACACCCCGCCGGACAATTCAAACCGGACATTTCAACGTCGGAGAGAATCGACGGCCCGTCTTTCGTCCGCCTGGCGCCTTCGCTCCGGGCGGGCGCCCTCCATTCCGTCTTCCTAGCGCCTAGCAGCTAGAGCCTAGTGCTTTGTCACAGCTTGATTTTCGGGTAGAGGGATTTGAGCGTACCGCGGGCGTCTTTGACTTTCATCTGCCAGTCGACGCCGCGCTGGGTCGCGTTGACGTCGGTCGACCAGGCTGCCAGCTCGGACTGCAGCTTTACCAGCGTGCCGAAGCGGCGGCCTGAGACGCACTGCCGCGTCAGCGAACTCAGCTCATTCTCGGCGATGTTCAACCAACTGCCGTGCTTCGGCGTGTGGCAGAAGTGCAGACGGCGGACCATGGCCCGGGCTCGCGCCGGCGGGAACGCTTCGTAGAACGCGCCGATCGTGTGCGTGTTGAGATTGTCGCAGACCAAGGTCACGACCGGACAGTGGCGGTAACGTCCCTCCAGCAGGCGGCCCGCTTCCAGGGCCCAATCCAGCTTCGTCTTCGAGGTCCGCGCCGTCGCCTCCCGCCAGCCGGCCAGCGGTTCGGCGAACAGGAAGATGCTCGCCGTGCCGGCCCGCTCGTACTCGCAGTCGACGCGCTTCGCGTGGCGCCGCGTGGCCGGAATCGGCTGCCGGGTTTCCTTGATCAATTGCACCGGCTGCTCGTCCATGCAGAGCACCGGATGGCTCGAATCATACGGTTTCTCGTAGGTGTCGAGCACCGCTTCCATCGAGGCCACGAACTCCGCGTCGGCCTTCGGCGGAATGACCCAATACTGGATTTTGCGGCTGGTCATCCCGTTTTTTTCAGCGTCCGCCGTACCGTTTCATGGCTGATCGACTCGGCGATCTCCAATTCCACGACCTTGCGCGCCAACAGCCGCAGCGTCCAGTTGGCGTAGCCCTTGGGCGGCGGGCCGAGACGCAGGGCAATCACCCGCGCCTCTTGTTTGCCGCCCAAGATCTTCGCGGTAGGGGGGCTGTCGCGCCGCTTGCCGTCGCGCGTGGACGCGAAGCCCTCGGTCACGAACCGCTCGCGCAGCTTCTCGACCGTGCGGGCGCGGCTGTCGAACGCCTCGGCAATTCGCTCATCGGTCCAGGCCGGACCGGCCGCATCGGCCTTGAGCAACATCTGCGCCCGTCGAACCTTCTGGCTCGAACCCGCCAGCTTCTTCACCACCTCACGCAGATCTCGGCGTTCCTTCGCCGTCAGACGCACAATATACTTCTTGTTCATGGGACACCTCCGTGTGAACGAAAGTCTCCCAAAAATCACGCCAAACACCAACCCGAACTCCTAGGCGTGACAAAGCACTAGTTTCCTCGACTCACTTGCGTTGCTCACGCTTTGCTAACGCTTCGCTCGGATGCAGCTTTTGCGAATTAGTGGGGGGATTAGTGGGGGGAATTTCTGGTCGCACTTACGGCTCCGGCATAAGCCCCAATTCCCGTGACCCAAGGTGTCCAACAAGAGGAAGCGGCGAGGTGCTCCGGCCTCCCTTGGGAGGCCGGACCGCACACTTAGGCAGCTCCATCATCCCCAGCCGGGCGGCTTTCAGGTCCACCTAAATCGCAATCCGAACGGACCATTCGAGAGCCCGTAACCACCCTTCGTTCCCCTCTTCGTATCCCTGTTCGTTTCCGCGTTTTTTGCTCTTCGGGCGACGAAGAGGCCGTCATTGCAGAACCGCTCGGCAATCCGCGGCGGACGCGTCACTCAGAAGCGATTCACAAGCTCCCGGCTATCGTGCTTTCACCTATGTCCCCATAGGTTTAAGCACTCCTTCTCCCGTTCCAGCGACGCCCCCCACCACGTCACGACTTCCAGCCGCTAGTTCCATTGGACGAACGACCACGCGGCCAGGGCGACCGCTTGCTCCCGCAAGCCATCCGCCCTATCGACCTCTCGCCAACGGTCTGGCACGTCGCTCCGTGCCAGGCCAACTCGCCAAGGCTCCCGCCTCACACCGGCTGACCGCGCCAGGCCGCTGTGGCGGCGACCACCTCCTCGCGACCCAGCACTATGGGCAGGTTTGATCCTTGGCCACAGCGGAGCGGCCGTTCACCGTGCTTCGCTTATGGCACGCTTCCGATGCGTTCCGATGTGCATTCTGACGCTCGGCAAAGCGAAGAATCCCTTTGCTTAAACCTCCAAGCTAGGGCAAGCTTTTCAAACCTGCTTTTCGCCCTCCTATGGAGTTCCAATCCACCACAATCAATCTCGACGACGACCCGGAGTTAATGGCCGAACTGGAAGCGATCGCCACAGCTGATCGCGACGCGGGCGTTCGATACTGCGGTTGCGGTCAGACACCCCACGATCCTTCCTACGCAGCCGACGGCTGCTGTCGCTGCCCGATTTACAAGCATCATTGGCATTGCAACCGATGCGGGGACGTTTATCAGATCGTATGAACAAAAGTCCATCGAGTTGGCTGCGGCCAGCCTACGATACTTCATGTGCCCGCACGCGACGGCAGCGTGTACTTACTGGCGAAGCGATCGGTTATGGACGTTGGTGGAAGGAACGACTAATCGGCCTTACTTACGAAATCTAGCCCGGTCCCAAATCCTACATCCCAACGCCGAGAACGTTATTGAACACTCGCATGCGGAGTGCCCCCGCTTTTCGAGCCTGTGGCCTCGCCCAGTGACAGCCATGTGTCCATCGCCAAATGTCGCTTGCGGCCGGTGATCTTCTTGTGGCGTAGTAGTCTGGTTCAGTTCCGCCTCCGCGGGGCGAATGGCTTTACTAGCGAGGATCGTCGCGGTGGGCGTCGACTTCCTCCCCCCCGACTAGCGAACCCTTTCTCGCAGCACGTCCGGTAAATCGAGACGTCGCTTGGTGTGAACTCGCGGTGGGCGGGCTTACAACGCGCTATTAGCGATGGATGCAAGTTATGGCAGTGGCTTGATCAGGATCTTCCGAACGTGAACTTCGCTATCTGGATCGTGGGCTTGCAGGGCGATCGTCCCGTGCGACACAAGCCGCCCCGCAAAGTTCGCCGGGCGCTCGACGTTGTCGGGCTCCGTGTAATCAGTTGTGATCTTCCCGTTGACGCGAACGACGATGTGCTTGCCTTCGACCGTCACTTGCTGGATGAACCATTCATCGTCGGCAACCGGCGAACGGTCCATGACGTCGACCACTCCGTACAACCCGCCGGTCTTCTTCGGGTCGGCGTGCGAGTTATTGAGTTGCACCTCATAACCCTTGGGCGGCCAACCTTCCGCCTGGTACTCGGTGTGAAAGTACATGCCCGAGTTAGCGTGCGGCTTGGACAACACCTCACATTTCCAGTCGAAGTTTTTGAAATCTGCGTCGTTGACCTGCCCGGTGTAGAACAGGTGACCGCGCGGGCCTTTGATCACGAGCTCGCCGTCGACCACCTTAAACGAGTCGGGATTCTCGGCGGCCTTCCAGCCGGTGAGATCTTTGCCGTTAAAGAGAGAAATCCAGCCGTCGGCATCGGGTTCGGCCGTGGGGTCGACAGCCAACGCGGGGGCCGACGCACCGAAGAAAGCCGCACACAGAATGAAAAACCTTGCCGGCAGTATTAGTCGGGCGCCGAGCAGGGGCATGGTCGTGTTCCTTTGCAGAGGTGGGAAATGGATTGGTGAACTTAAGCTTACAATCTGACGCCGCGGCCTCGACGTCTTGCATATCGAACCGATTAGCCGGGTTCAACGCCGCCCAGCCACGGGCCCGCCAACGTCTGATGTGGCGGCGGATACAGTACGCTGCCCGCGGCGCCCGCCGTCCAGCCCGCGGCATGGCGTGGCTTTGCGCGTTCGGCCGACATTTGCTCCCACCGGGCCGACCACGACGCATCGGCGTCGCTCACGCTAAGCGTTTCTGGATCGAAGTGGAAGACCTTGCCCTCACGGTAGCTGCGGGCGCCAAGTTTCACGGTAACCATGGCTGCGGCGCCCAGTTCGGGCGAACAGTTGACTGCCGTGGGATCACCGGCGCGGGCGGCCGCGATAAAGTTCTCGAAGTGTGCTCGTGAGCTGTCGGCAACGGAGCCCACTTCGATGCGCTCGCTTATCACCTTGGAGTCGTGCGTAACCTGCGGGCGCTCGGCGACGAAGTCGTAGCCGGCGAACTCTTCGCCTGTGCCGAAGACAATCGACCCGTGGTGGCCGCGGATGAGTTGGCGGATCGGCGTCTCGGCTGAGCACATCGTTGCGGTGACCAGGCCTTGCATTCCAGAAGGGAAGTCGGCGACGACCGTGGCAACGTCGGGAACTTGCCGACCGTCGTACTCCAAGAAGATGCCGCCGGCCCCCACAACGCGACCCGGGAAGCGCACGCCCGTGGCCAGCAGCATGGATGTCGTGCGGTGGACGAACAGGTCGGTGAACATGCCCGAGCCGAACGGCCAATAGCAGCGCCATTGACGGAAGGCGGCGCGGTCGAACGGCATGTCGGGGGCCAAGCCGAACTCTGTGCCGAGGAACATGGGCCAGTTGATATTCTTTGGCGTCATGTCTGCAGTTAGCTCGTAGTATCGCCACTGGCCACAGTCGGAGTTGCGGAAGAATTCGGTCTGGTATTGCATTACCTTGCCGAGGCGCCCGGCGTTGATCGCCGCGTTGGCGTGCCGCCAAACAGGCAGGGCGGTAGACTGCACGCCGACCTGCATGACGCGGCCCGACGCCTGCCACGCTTTGTAGACGGCGATCGCCTCGTCGACCGTGTGCGTCATGGGTTTCTCGCAGTACACGTGCTTGCCGGCCGCGAGGGCGGCCAGCGTCTGCGTGGCGTGCCAATGGTCGGGCGTGGCGATCACGATGGCGTGGATCGACGAGTCGTCGATGATTTCGCGGAAATCGCC
>JANOIK010000732.1:0-2449 GCA_031407585.1 Planctomycetota bacterium
TTGGCGAGGCACGCGGCGTCAGCCTCTTCCGCGCTGTTGGCGTACGCCACCTGAATGTGGTTGCTCTTGTGGCGGGCCATCATCTGGTCGCGCGACACGCCGTACGTCACCGCGTGCATGATCGGCCACTGGGGCGTCGTCTCGTTCCAGCGGCGCTCCGTCTCGGTCCGCGGCAGCTCGATCGCCGCAGCGCGGCCGAGGTCCATCTTGAGTTTGCCGTCCTCAATGAACACGCGCGACCACACGACTTCGCCAGGCTTCGAGATGCCCTTGATCGTGCCGCCGCCGTTGGGAAAGTACATCGCGGGCTGCCGTTCGCTGGTCACGCCGGCCCAACCGCCGATGAGGTGCGACGGCGGCACGCTCCCCGAGATTTCGAACACCCACACGAACTCGTCGGTCGTGCCGCTCTTGTCGGCGTCGCCCCAGCGCAAGTCGTGCAGCGTATTCTCCACGGGCTGGCCCATCGCGCCATGGACGCGGAAGGTCATCAAACCATCGAGCCCCGCACACTCGTCGACTTCGTTGAAGTGGGGCAGCGGCTCTCCAGTGTAGAGCTCTCGTTTGCCGTCGCGGCTGCGCACCGGCGGGCGCACGCTGTCGTTCAGCGTGCCCTCGACCAGGTCGCTCGCGGGCAGTAAGTCCTTCAAGCCCTGCTGGTACTGGATGCCCACGCAGTCGCAGCCGAAGTCGTCGGCGATGCGCATCGCGGCGATGTACATTTTGCACTGCAGCAAGATTTGCTCGTCGGTGAGGTGCTCCTCGTGCTTCGGGCCGGTGAGAAACTTGGCGCCGCGGTCCTCCATCCACTTGCGGACGGCGCGGGCCTCGTCGTCGCTCGTCTGCGTGGTCTCGTAGTAGAGGGCGCTTTGGCTGAGCCGCTCCTTGAACACCCCGGTGGGGTTGAGCAGGTGGTCGGGGATGATCGCGTTGAACATGCCCATGCAACCTTCGTCGAACACGCCCATGATTGCCTTGTCGCGGCGGAGCTGCTCGGCGAGGCCGCGGCCCAGGTTGCGCTCGGCGGCGCCGACTTTTGCTTTGGCGAGCGGCGTCACGTGGTCAAGTGCATGCGTCACCTTGCCCGAGTCGAGCCACTGCTTGAGCCGCTTGCCGAACGCCGCGTCGGCAAAGTCGTCCGCCCACAACGTCGAGTACGGGACGCCGGCCTTGGTAAGCGAGCCGTTGAGGTTGAGCATCCCCACGAGCCCCGGCCATGTGCCGCTCCAGTTGGCGAGCGTGAGGATCGGCCCCTCGTGCGTCGTGAGCCCGTGCAGCAAGTGGTGCGAGTATTGCCACACGGCCTCGGCCACGATGAGTGGCGCCACGGGGTCGAGCTTGCGAAACGCGGCGACGCCTTCTTTCTGCGAGCTGATGAAGCCGTGCTTCTCAGCTTCCTTGTAGGGATGGGCGCGCTCGACCTTCCAACCGGCGGCTTCGACGGCGGCGACGATCTCGCGCTCCATCGCCTCCTGCGCGGCCCAACAGCGTTGGTTGGCGGAGAGTCGCAGGTCGCCGTTGGCCATGAGGTACACGCGCTTGGCGCCGAGCTGCGGACGCGGGGCGACGGCGGGCTGTTGATACGCGGACATGGCAAGCACTCCAATAGCGGCGATGGAAAAGCGGTCCTCGCGCGAGCCTGCCGGCCGCGACGCGGGTTTCATCTGTGATGGACGATCTTTGCGCGACGCCGCGGAACGCACCCCTCCCTGGGCGCCGCGGCGGTTTCTCCCCCCCTTGGCAATGCGATAAACTGTATCGCATTCGGCGCCGCTCGGGCAGGGGCGTGCGATCGACCTTGGGGCGCCCCGCGGCGACATGGCGCCCGCAGCTTTTCTCCTTCTTTCTGCCACGAAAGCACCTCTCCGATGCGCTTCCCCTTACCATCTCGTTGCCGGCGTGCGCTGGCGTGTTTTGCGTCACTGGTCGTTGTGCTGGCGGCCGTGCCATCGGCCGGCGCGGCGGTGTCCGTCGGTACGCTGCGGTGCGAGTTTCTGGACGACCCGCAGGGCATCGACGTGACGAAGGCGCGGCTCTCTTGGATCGCAGAGTCCGACGAGCGCGGCCAGCGGCAGACCGCCTACCGCATCCTGGCGGCCAGCACGGCGGAGAGGCTTGCCGAGGATGTGGCCGACCTGTGGGATAGCGGGCGCGTCGAGTCGGCCGACTCGATTCACGTGCGGTACGGCGGCGAGGCGCTCGGCACGCACGCCGCGTGTTTTTGGAAGGTGCGCATTTGGGATAAGGGCGGCGCCGAGAGCCCGTGGAGCAAGCCGGCCCGCTGGTCGATGGGCGTGCTCGAGCCCGGCGACTGGCAGGCCCAGTGGATCGGCCTCGAAGGCAGCACCGACCCCGCGCATCTCGCGAACACGAACTGGATTTGGTTCCCCGAGGGCAACCCCGCCGAGTCGGCGCCGGTGGCGACGCGGTACTTCCGTCGCGCGTTCGA
>JANOIK010000783.1:0-3269 GCA_031407585.1 Planctomycetota bacterium
TGTCGAACCACGCGATGCGGCCGTCGCCGTCGAGCACGTAAAGTCTCGGCAGGGCGACGGAGCCGACTTCGGCGAACGCGGTCCCTTGCTCATCAACCAGTTGCGTGAACTCGGCGCCGCTGTCGGTGAGCGTTGCCTCAGCGGCGTCTTGCTTTACGCCGACGGCGATGCCGACGATCGAGACGCCATCGCCCGCAGCGCCGACCAGATCGTGCAAAGCCGTTTTCGACATCCACCGATCGTCGGTCCAGAACGCGACGACGGTCGCCTTGGCGCCGGCCAGCGACTTGACGCTGGCATCTCCGCCGCCGAGCTTGGGCAGGTCGATCGCGGGGAAGGCGTCGCCGACGTTCACTTTGCAGAGCTTGGCGTGCGCGTCGCTGAGCAGCACGGCCGGGACGTTAGCCGCGTACTCGCCGACCACGGGCTTCGCGACCTCGCGGGTTTGGGGCCCGTCGTCGTTGGCGGCGGCGTCGGAGGCTTCCGACGCGGGAGCAGCAGCAACCGCTTCCTCATCGCCGCTCTCATCCGACGCAGCGGCATCGCTCGACGCGGGCGCGGAGGTTGTTCGCGCGGCGGTATCGCCTGTCGACGACTGTGTGCAGCCGCTGCACAAAAAAGCCAGCCCGGCCAAAGCCGGCGCCCAGATCATCCCGTTCCCAACCATGCGAAATCGCATAACAACTCCTGATGGTTATCTGGCGTGCGTAGCACGACGTAGCGTGTGCGAAGCACAACCACGATTGTTGCGCTCCCGACGAAAAGAATCAACGCGCGGAAACGCCTCCAGCGGTGCAATTGCGGCGCCAGCAGACGCTTCGGCCCGCAAGCGGCGTAGACTGTGACGCCTGCGGAGACGTCGCGGGCGCTAGGCGCCGGCAAGTTTGATCGCCAAATCCCGCAGTTGCCGCGCGTCGACCGTGCCCGGGGCGTCGGTCATCATGTCGGTGGCTTTTTGCGTTTTGGGGAACGCGATGCAGTCGCGGATGCTCTCCAGGCGACCAAAGAGCATCACCCAGCGGTCGACGCCGAGCGCAATGCCGCCATGCGGCGGCGCCCCGTACTGCAGCGCGTCGAGCAGGAAGCCGAACCGCTCGCGTTGCGTGGGCTGGTCGATGCCCAGCAACGTGAAGACTTGCGATTGGACGTCGGTGTCGTGAATACGGATGGTGCCGCCGCCCGCTTCGCTGCCGTTGATCACGAGGTCGTACGCCTTCGCCCGCATCTTGGCGGGGTCGGTCTGCAGCAGGTGAACGTGCTCGTCCAGCGGGGCGGTAAACGGGTGGTGCATGGCCGCCCAGCCTTTTTCCTCGGCATCGTACGCGAACATGGGGAACTCGACGACCCACGAGAAGTGCATCGCCTGCGAGTCGTACAGCTTCATCTCCTTGCCGATCTTGGTGCGCAGCGCGTGCAGCACCTTGCACGTCATCTCCCACGTGTCGGCGGAGAACAGGATGAGGTCGCCCGGCTCGGCCTTCAATCGCTCGGCGAGTTTCTTGAGCAGCGCCTCGTCGAAGAACTTGGCAATCGTCGAGTTGAGCTTGCCGTCAGCCTCGCACTTGAACCACGCCAGCCCTTTGGCCCCGACGCCGCGGATGAACTCGGTGAGCGCGTCGATCCCGCGGCGCGAGTACTGCTCGGCGCCGCCTTTGGCGTTGATCGCACGCACCTTGCCGCCGTCGGCGATCACGGTCTTGAACACGCCGAACTCGCTCTGCGGCGCGAGGTCCGAACAATCGACGATCTCGAGGCCGAAGCGCAGGTCCGGGGCATCGTGGCCGAAGCGCTCCATCGCCTCGTCGTAAGTCATGCTGGGAAGCGGCAACTGCAGGTCGATGCCGAGCTCTTCCTTCGCGAGCTTCTTGCACAGGCCGTCAATGATGCCCTTCACGTCGTCGGCGTCGACGAATGACATCTCGACGTCGAGCTGCGTGAACTCCGGCTGGCGGTCGGCCCGCAGGTCCTCGTCGCGGAAACAGCGGGCGACCTGCACGTAGCGGTCGTAGCCCGCGATCATGAGAATCTGCTTGTACAACTGCGGCGACTGCGGCAGCGCGTAAAACATGCCGTGGTGCACGCGGCTGGGCACAAGGTAGTCGCGGGCCCCTTCGGGCGTGCTGCGGCCGAGGCAGGGCGTTTCGACGTCGAGAAAATTGTGCGACGCGAAGTAGTCGCGCATACCCTTCACCATGCGGTCGCGCATGATGATGACTCGCTGCAGCTCGGGGCGCCGCAGGTCGAGGTAACGATACTTGAGTCGCAGCTCCTCGGAAGGTAAATCTTGGGCGTTTGCGTTGGGCGACACCGGTGGCGTGAGGCTCTTGTTGAGCAGCTCGAGCGCCGTCGTCCGCAGTTCGATCTTGCCAGTGCCGACGAGCTTGGCGTTAATCATGCCGTCGGGCCGCAAGGCGACGATTCCTGTAATTTTGATCACATACTCAGCTCGCAGTTGCTTGCTGGCCTCGAGCACTTCCGGCGCCGTGTCAGGCGGGACGAATGCGACCTGCGTTACGCCGTACCGGTCGCGGAGGTCGAGGAACAGACTGCCACCGTGGTCGCGATAGGCGTCGACCCAGCCGCAAAGGGTCACGGTTTCGCCGACATGGATGTCGCGAAGTTCGCCGCAGGTATGGGTTCGGAGCACGCGTTGAGCCTCGGGAAGATTTGAACGCTGAGTTGAATTGACGGGATAACAGGATGAGCAGGATGGACATGACTGAAGATCTGCGTTGGCTGGCGTTCAGCCGATCTACGCCTTTATCCCGTCAATCCCATCGGTCCTGTTATCCTGTCCATTCAAGAACGCACCACAGCAAGAGCCGCCGATTTTAGTGCCCTGCAGGAAAATCGACTAGGCGGCGCTCAAACCCATTCGGCGAGCCGCTTCATGCCCTTGGCGGTCGAGACTTCGGCCTTGTAGCCCAGAACCCGCTTCGCCGCCGAAATGTCGAACCAGTGGCTCTTGGCGAGTTGGGCGGCGAGGAATCGCGTCATCGGCGGCTCGCCCTTGCGATGCAGCCAGCGGTACGTTTTCTCGTACGCCACGCCGATTCGCTCGGCCCACTTTAGCGAGATCGAGCGCTTCACCGGCGGCAGCTCGGCGATTGCGAGGATTTCGTTGATCCACTCCCAGCAGTTCACGGGCTCGCCGAATGGGTTTGAGCGCCGCCTAGTCGATTTTCCTGCAGGGCACTAAAATCGGCGGCTCTTGCTGTGGTGCGTTCTTGAATGGACAGGATAACAGGACCGATGGGATTGACGGGATA
>JANOIK010000860.1:0-12445 GCA_031407585.1 Planctomycetota bacterium
TCCGCCGCCAAGCGCTGGCGACTGCTCAACGGCTCCCAGCACCTCCCCGACGTCATCCAAGGAGTCCAGTTCATCGACGGTATCAAGCCCCAGCAAGACGCCGCCTGAAACTCCTCATCCACAACAATTGACAATATCTCTAGCGCCGTCATCTCGAGGGCTTCCCCGAGGTATTCTCACCTCAGCGCAAAGGCCCTAACTTAAGTTTAGAACTAGGTGAGAATTGGACCGGTGTTACATTACGCGCCGTCTCGATCCACGAGCAGCGGATTATGATACTGCGGGCCAGTTTTAGGAACTCGTTGCCTGCGTCAAACTTAGAGCAACATGGAGATGGGCGTTGCACCCATTGTTGCACCCCCGTGGAGGTCGAAGTGGAGCTGGCAAGCATTGTCGCTGCGTGGCCTTCTTTGGCGCTGGAAAAGCGGCAAGCACTGGCTAAAGCGGCAACGGCGCGGCCGGGGTAAGTCAGTTCACGACTAGCCTGATGCATCCATGGTCACAGCGATTGTCACCATCGTGCTCCGCACGGGAGCGCCATCACGCTCTAGGGACATTAATTTCCGTCCATATGCCAACAGCGTGTGTCTTGGCATGAGCCAAAAACGGACGCCGAATTCCTAAAAGAATTTGCTTGCCTTATGACTTCGGCCCGGTATATTGCCCAGTATTCCTATAGCCCGCCCGCATCCTAGGTGGAACGGAGCGGCCAAGGACGGGTAGGAATTTTCGCCCGGACGCCAATCTGTGAGTCGTCACCCGGAACAGGTGGATTGGTCGCGCTGTAAGAACGCAGCAAGCGAATGCGCCTTATGGTGGAGAAGACATCTCTCCTCGCATTTGCATCGGGCAGTCCGCGCAGAAGCATAGACCTTGCCGCGGTTCGCATCATATTTTCATCGCGAACTGGGGGCGCGGTCTGCGCATGCAGGCATGCAGACACGCTCTTCTCAATCGTCGCGCCCTGGGTCGTCCGGTAGTTCGGCATTGGCGCCCCCCGTTCTGCGTGGCTCTGTCGTCGCGGCAATGACTTTACTGGCCGAATCGCACACGCTGGCGCATGACGCTGGGTGTGACCCTTGGGATTTTGCAGTTGAAATCCATGAGCTCGATCATGCGGGCGTTTCGCGAAGCGGTCTTCGTTGGATGCTCTCACGAAACCTTGCACTGCATGCTCACGAGACTACGCCGCGCCGCGCCAAGCGGCGAAGCTTTGACACATCCGGCGCAGCGGTCTTTTTGCGTCATTCGTGTTTCGTGGCGTCGGAGGCGGGACTCGCGCTCTGGAATAAGAACGGCACAGTTGTCGAAACTTTGCCATTCGAGCGTTTTAACCCAGGGGCTGGCATTTCGAGCTATCACAAGGAGTTGCGCACACTGCATGGCCGCGACGTGATCGTGCCGCACTACGATCCCATGCGGGCTGAATTGACAGTCCGCGGCCAGGTAGTGAAGCGTTATCGTCGTGCCGCTATGAACCAACAGGCCGTTATCCTGGCGTTTGCGGAGGCTGGCTGGATCCAGCGCATCGACGACCCGCTGCCAGCGACGAGCGGAATCTGCGCGAAGCGGCGGCTTCAAGAAACCGTCAAGGCACTGAATTCTCATCATCTTCGGCCGCTGCTTCGGTTTTCGGGTGACGGCACGGGGGAAGGCGTCCGCTGGGACTTCGTGGGGACGCCTATGGGTCTAGCCCATTGACAGTGGCCGCGTCCAATTGCCGATGGCGACACCTGCTCACCGGGGGGCCCCTCTAATGTCGCGCATCATGTTCTTTCGCGCCCGGAAGCTGGGCGTCGACTCCCTCGTGGTCTTCCCCCCATGAAATGAACCAGCTGTCGTGAGAGAATCGTATCCGGGCGAACGCCCGGAAAGGATTCTCAGGATGAAGTCGAAGCGTCATACGACCGAGCAGATTATCGCCAAGCTCCGTCGAGCGGACGTCGCGCTGGGCAAGGGCCAGAAGGTTCCCGACGTCTGCAAGCAGCTGTCGATTACCGAGCAGACTTACTATCGCTGGCGTCAGAAGTACGGCGGCATGGCGCCGGAGATGGCCAAGGAGCTGAAGGCCCTTCAGCAGGAGAACGCCCGGCTCAAGAAGCTGGTGGCGAACCAAGCCTTGGACATGGAGATTCTGAAGGAAGCCGCCCAGGGAAACTGGTGAGCCCCGAGCGGCGAAGGCGCGCGGTCAGCGAGGTGCGTCGCCGTTTGGGGCCTGATCGAGTTTTCGGAGCGTCGGGTCTGCCGGGTGCTGGATCAGCCCCGGGGAACGCAGCGTTACATGAAGCGTCGCCCCGCTGATGACGAGCAGCTGCTGGCCGAAATGCGGCGGATCGCCCGTCGTCGCCGCGGTTCGGCAGCCCTCGGGTGCATCGCGAGCTTCGCCGGCTGGATTGGCCGGTCAATCACAAGCGGGTCGAACGACTCTGGCGGGAAGAAGGCATGCAGGTCCCCGGGAAGCAGCCCAAGAGACGACGGCAGTCCTGGGGCGGCAGCGAGAACAGCTGCGTCCGCCGCCGGGCGCTGCGGCCGAACCACGTCTGGACGTATGACTTCCTCACGGATCGAACCGAGGACGGCCGTCAGCTGAAGATGCTGGTCGTGGTCGACGAGTTTACCCGCGAGAACCTGGCTATCGAGGTTGCTCGTTCCTTCACCGCCCGACAAGTCATCGACGTGCTGCAGTACGTGTTCGCCGTCCGCAGCGCGCCGGAGTTCATCCGTAGCGACAACGGGCCGGAGTTCGTGGCCCGGGAAGTGACCCGCTGGCTCGACCGAGCGAGCGTGAAGACGCTGTTTATCGCCAAGGGCAGCCCTTGGGAAAATGGTTATGTGGAAAGCTTCAACAGCCGCTTCCGCGACGAGTTGCTCGATCGAGAATTATTCCTGGGACTTGAGGACGCCAGGTGGGTGATTGATCGCTGGCGACTCGATTACAATCACCATAGAGTTCATAGTGCGTTGGATTACCAGACCCCCGCGGCCTTCGCCGCCGGCTGGCTTGCTTCCGTTCGGCCTACGGCCTCACTCCAGCAAGCCAGCCGTACCACTCCAGATTCTCTTACTCAGGCTGGTACATAGATCGGGGTAAGGCCAATCGACAACTGCCGGCGCGTCGCCGTCGTTGCTGACCTTCAGCGCGAATGCGAGCGGGAAGTTCTCCTGGTCGAGCCCAGTGGCCAGGTAGCGAAGGTGGAGGACCGCAACCTTCGCCGTGGGCCTATCGCTGCATCCAACGGTCGATAGTACCGCAAAAACGGTGCAAATTGCTCGAAATGACATGTAGCCAATCATAGCAACTAGCGCTGGCGATGAGTAAACTCGATCCCATGCGTAGGCTTGCCTTCACTCTGGTCGAGCTTCTCATCGTAATCGCCATTATCGGCGTGCTGATCGCGCTCTTGCTGCCGGCGGTTCAGTCGGCCCGCGAGAGCGCAAGAATTTGCAAGTGTCAGAATAACCTGCGGCAGGCTGCCTTGGCCGTGCTGCTGCACGAAGACCAGCGAGGCCACTTCCCGTATGGCGGCTGGGGCCACGAGTGGGTCGGAATGCCAGAACGCGGCAGCGCCGAAGAGCAGCCCGGCGGCTGGGTTTTCAACACGCTGCCGTTCATGGAACTTGGATCGCTACACGATCTTGGAGGCGTGAGCACCACGGAGGCGTCGTCGGCACGCCTTCGCACGCCAATCGAAATTCTAACGTGCCCTACGAGACGCCAGTCAAAATTGTGGCCCGTCTCTCCGCTGTTCAGCTACATGCGTCATCCCAAGCCGGCTGGCGACGTGGAGAACGTCGCGCGAGGCGACTATGCGATTAACGGAGGCGCAACGTTGGCGTTGAGCTTCGTTGGTCCGCCAAGCCTCGCTGATGGCGACGCGCCAGAATTCGGCTGGCTGAATTTACAGGGTCCACCTGGAAAACCTCAATTTGCTTTTACTGGCATATCGCACATCTGTGCGGGGATTCGTTTACCCCAAATCGAGGACGGCACAAGTAACACCTACCTTGTCGGCGAGAAGTATTTAGAGCCCAATCAGTACGAGAACGGGGAATCACCCGGCGATAACGAGTCGCTCGTCAGCGGCTATTGCAGCGACAACCATCGCTTTACCACGCTTCCCCCGGCAGCGGACGGATCACTCCTTCCCAGCATTCTGAATGACTTTCGATTTGGAAGCGCGCATCCTGCGGGAATTAATTTCGCTTATTGCGACGGATCAGTGCGCATGGCGGCGTTCGACATCAACCATGATTTGCACCTACATAACGGGCACGTCTCCGACGGGTCCGATGGGACCCAATAGGTCGGTCCATTCGCTCTTTCCCTTTTCCCAAGAAGACCGACGTGAATATCCGGCACCTGAGAAACCCAATGCACCGCTCGTATCTAATGATTCTGCTGCCGCACCTGCTACTCATCGCGACGGCAGGTCGCGCCGCCACGCTCAATGTAACCAGCCCTAGTTCCCCCATCTCTATTTCGCAGGGGGCGAATCAGACGATGGCACTCAAGCTGCAAAATATCGAGTCCGTGGTCGCACAAATTGCAGTTTGGCAGGTTGCTCTGAGCATTGAACCTGAGCCAGGAGCAATGGGGACAGTTGAGATTCTGAACTTTTCCACCCCAAGCGACTATGTCTTCAATTCACTCACGTCTTTCGGAATCGCTCACGTCTTTGGTGGCGAATTGCCGTCGGCCTCCGCAGTATTTTCAGACGCACTGGTGAGCGTGCCGCCTGCCGCAGTCCTTGATGGACTGACGTTGGCTGGACTCTTAGACCTGACGCTAGTGGCCTCACACGATGCTACGGGCGAGTTTCGCATTCTAATGCAGCCCATCACTGGGGAGTTTACCGATGCATTCTGGATAGACCCCGTCGAGCAGGGGCCAATCTTGTTCGGCAATGATGGCCCAAACGCCACCCGAAATGAGCGCACCTTAACTATCCTGCGAATAGCGACTGTGCCAGAACAATGTGGGGGCGGGGCGGCCCTGGCGATGATGGGTCTTGTCCATTTCCTGAACCGGCATCGTCAAACTCAATAAATCCCGTAGCGATCGCAATTCTTACGAGGTCTCCAGCACTATGTACATCAAGGCGTTTCATGATTCGGGACTTGTGGTTTTCAACGGTACTCCGGGCAAGTTTTAGCGCCCGAGCAGTCGCTAAGGTGGAGTGGCCACAAGCGAGATGCAACATGACCTCTCGTTCCCTCTCACTCAACTTCAAAATGCCAAAAGGATCGTGGCCGGCTAGTACAATTGCCAAATCGCTTGCCCTAAGCTTTGCAGTCGTGTTTGGATGCTTATTGCCTGGGTTTGCTCGCAACACATCAGCGATAATTTCATGAATCTGCTTAACACTCTGATCTCGCGTGACGTATTTGCACGTTGAGAATTCAAGAGCGTGCATCGCCCGCGCTATAACAAAGGAATGATCCAAAATAACGGCCGCTTGTACTGCCCCGTTAATCAATAGGTAATGTGCCGCCGGAATTGCCCGGGACTTAGGAAAGGTGGGGTCAAGCAGGAGCGCTTTTGGGCTTGGCGTTTTAGTTGCATTGATAACACGTGCTAAGTTCGTATCTCCGGCGAGTACGGTTAAACCAGGGGTTTGCTCGACGAGCGCGCAAACTGCCGCCAGGTCGAACTGCCGGCGCATACCAATAACCAAACTAATTGAAGAGCCAGCCAAGGTGCCGTATCTCGCTTGTGGGTAACACCGAGTTCGCCGTTTAGGAGATTTCCCCCACCCACGAGTTGCAAACCGTGGCGGAATGTGTTCACAAAAAATAGAAAAATAGAAGAAAATGTCTCGACCGCACTCACTGGAGCCGTCCGAAAGCCTCGAAAAGCTTATCGCCCAAATCGCCGGTGGGTCAGAAGAAGCTGTTTGGGAGTTGCTACATCGATATTCGAAGAATATTTTGAGGGTGGCGCGCCGGCATCTTCCTTCAGCCATTCGCAGCAAGTTTGACTCAGAGGATGTCGTTCAATCGGTTTGGAAATCGTTGATTGAACGGCCGTCGTGTCTCGCGGACTTTCGAGATACGGGACGCCTCGTCGCTTATCTGGAGGGGATGGCCCGACTCAAGGCCACTGAAAAATATCGCCGGTTTACCAAGACCCAGGCGCATAGTGTGCGTCGCGAGACTCCGTTGCGCCCGCCAGTTAAGAATTGCGGGCCGAGCTGCACTGACCCGACCACCGACCATAGGGCGCGCACCCCTAGCTCGCTGGCGTCGTCGCGCGAACATTGGACGCTGGCTTACGAAAAAGAGGGCGCTCGCGGGCAAGAGGTTATCCGTTTGCGGCTGCTCGGGCTAACACAGGACCAAGTCGCCGAGCAGCTAGGAATTAGTAAGAGTACGGTACGGCGGATACTTCACTCCATGTTGCAGTCGCTCGGCACATGAAGGACTCAGATGCCACTAACGACGACGTTAGTCATTCGACGGACGTTCATCTCTCGGACACCGTTGCAGAGGACAATCCCCACCGCTACCCCAAGTTTGGCGAGCTCCTTGCCGATCTTTCCCGTTCGCCAGAGCTGGCCCGAAATCGCTCATTTGTTATTGAGCGCGCTGTTGCTGAATATAATTCGCTGGCGATTGAGTCGCCGTCAATTTCCCCGCGCGAATACGCCAGCCAATTCTCTCGATTCGGGTCGTCGCTTCAAAGCTCCATCGCTCGACAAGTCGAATTAGAGGGGTTTGTCGAGCGATTTGCGGGATATGAAGATGCCCCCACTGAGTGGCCAACCAGGCATGATCGGGTTGGCCAGTTTGAGATTATTGATGAACTCGGTCGCGGTGGTCTTTCACGCGTTTACCTGTGCAGGCAGCACGACCTTGGGGGCCGGCAGGTTGTTGTAAAACTCGGTAGCTCCATGCTCGTTGAAGCGCACACGTTAGGGCAACTGAGACATCCCAACATCGTTCCCATTTATTCCGCAGAGTTGGATCGAAGAAGTGGGCGCGCAGTGCTGTGCATGCCGTTCTTGGGACGAAGCACGCTCCACGATCTCACCGATGTCGCATTCGATCAATGTGCGCATCAATCCGGAGCAATGCTGTGGACCGCCGCCCGAATTTGGCGCCAATCGTTTGATGACGTGGCGGAAGACCTGCATCGATCGGCGGCGAAGCATTTTGCGAACTATCACGAATGCGTTGCTTACATTGGTGAGCGAATTGCCGACGCATTGGCGCACGCGCACGGCCGCCACATCGTGCACGGTGACATTAAGCCCTCGAACATCTTATTGTCCGAAGGTGGTGAGCCGCTGCTCATGGACTTTAATTTGAGCGGGAATGCGGCATTAGCTGTTGCGGCAAGGGGGGGCACTTGGCCATACATGCCCCCAGAGCAAGTCCAACTAATTCTGGGCGATGTGCAGAAATGCCTGTATGACGAGCGCTCAGATATTTATTCGTTGGGCGCTGTCTTGTACGAACTACTAACCGGCAAAACGCCCTTCCTCCTACCCGATCTGGAAATGCCTCGCGCGGATGTCGCAAGAAACTTGCTACATCATCAGTCCTCTGGATTCGTACCGCTGCTCGAACTGAATACCTCGATTCCGGTGACACTTGCAAGGGCCGTCGAGCGATGTTTGGCCCACTTGCCCGAGAATCGTTACTCAAGTGCGGAACAAGCTCGTGAAGCGTTTAGTCGCGAATTACTAGGAAGCGTTCGGCTTCGCCGACGTATACTTGCGAAACGCCATTTATGGACCCCTGTACTAATTCTTTTCGCACTGCTTGGAGGCGTGGCGGCCACATTCGAAGCAGCACGACCGCCGCGACATATCAGGCAATTTGATCACGGAAAGCTTCTGCAGACCGAAGGGCGATTCGCGGAGGCGAAGGAGCAATTCGAACGCGCGCTCGCCATCGCACCCGAGTTCGAGGCTGCACGGTTCGAGCTCGGGCGAACATTACTCCGTCAGGATCGAGCAGGGGACGCGTTGAAGCAATTTGCCGAACTAACTTCGGCGAAACAGCGCGCTCGTGACCTTGCCTATTTGGCCTATTGCTTCAGCCTGGAAAAGGGGTTCACGGCTGCTTTGCCGTGGTACGACCGTGCGGCGAAAGCCGGAGCGGACGGGCCAGAATTCCACAACAACTTTGGTGTCGCGCTTGATGAGGGGCGAAATGTAGACGCGGCAGAGAAGCGCAGATCGCAAGCCCGGGACCACTTGTCAATTGCTGTCCAAACCTGGCCTCACAATCCGACAATCCGTCTCAATTTCATCGCACATGAGGCATTCAGTGCAGGCCCCACTACCGCAAGCGTTGTTACAATGGCCGCGACACTGGCAGACGAGTTTCCTAAAAGCGGCAGGGGCAACGCCGTTGCAGCCTTAGTAATTGCTCGGGCCACATCGCCTGATGATGCCACTCTCGCGAATGGCCAGCGGTTTCTGATCCGCGCTATTGAGCTCGGAGCCGGGCCAAGCCGCGAGCAATTCCTCAACGGTCCCGAATGGCTCGCGTATCGCGACGATTCTCTGCTGCCGCCCATCATGAGCGCGTACCAGTCAGCGCCTCAACGCTCCCCGCGGAATGCCGATCTTCCGCGGCTGCTTGAGCCAGTCTCGCTGTGCGATGTTTCAGAGGGCGTTTGATCGGCTTTCACAGTCATCTCGCGCGCTGACTGAAACGGCGTGGAACGCGATACATCTTTCGCTTGCTCAGGCCGGTCGTCTCCGTTGTCTTGGCAGATTGACTTGAAAGCGCCGGATTTCGTGAACACATCTCGCGGCTTCTGGCAACTGACTTGGCGGAGCCGCTTATAAACCTTCCGAATTGGACAGGGGTGCGCTCCACACACGTGTCTTGATGTGGGGCCGCCATGCTCTCAAGAAACACCCGCAGTGTCGCCGGCAGACGCCATAATCGTCACACTCAACTCAAGGGTGTCCAAAGACTCGAGGAGCGTCTCGCTTTGAGTGCAGGGCCTCCGACCGTCGTGGACCTCCATGTCGCGAGCACGGCGTGGACTACCGCCTTTACTGATTATCTGCAAAGCCACGGACTCGGCGACGAGGGATTTCGGATTCCGCTCGGATCCTCGGCTCAAACAAAATCGCTTCCCTGGCTCAATATCAACCAAGTCATTCTTGAATTCAGCGAAGACGCTGATGTGCAGGCCGCAGACCTCTCTTTGAGCGGCGTTAGTGCAACTGCCTTCCCGCTCGCCGACTTCTCCTATGTCATCACCCACGACGGCGAAAGTTCCACGTTTGTCGCCACGTGGACGTTCGCCGCTGCACTCTCCAAGAATACCTATCAAATCGACCTGGACGGCAACGGCATTGACCCAGTTACGGACGTTGACGGGAACGTCTTGGACGGCGACTGGACCAACAACTCTGACACGATGCCTTCGGGCAATGGAAGTGCCGGGGGCGACTTCGCTTTCCTCTTCAAGGTAATGCCGGGCGATGGGAACCAAAACAACGGCGTTGAGTACGCGGACTATTATGCCGCGACCTCGCGCCAAGGGCTCACGACCACGTCGTCGAACTACAACGCCTTCGTCGACATAGACGGTAGCGGAAGCCACACCCAAGGGGATTCACAGGCGGTGTATTCTCGACTCTGGTCTACGTACCAATCCGGGTCGCCGGCCGGCGTAAGTAATGACGCCCCCACATCGGCAGGCGGCGCGTCCGTGGAAATCACGAACGCCGCAATCGACGTCGTACTGTCACTTTGGGACGCGTTTGCGGACGCTGAAACTGCGGACAACCAGCTCAACTACCAAGTCATCTCCAACTCAAATGCTGCCCTGTTTGACTCCACCTCGATTAACTCCGCAACGGGTAGCCTGGTGCTCAATGCCGCCGCCGGCGCTTCTGGCGTGAGCGAGATTACTGTGCGTGCCACTGACGCCGCAGGTCTGAGCGTCGTGGAAACGTTCCATATCCATGTGAACCACGCGAATCAACGACCGACGCTCGACTTCGAAGTCATGCCCGTGGGTTATCGGACGTGGCTATTCGTTGGGAATGTCTACGACGACGATGACGTCGAAGGATTGATCGTCACTTTCAGTGGAGCCACGCCGATTCGTGCCACCGTCGCCGCCGACGGGTCTTTTGAGTTTGCCATCATCCTCGATGACGACGTGTCCGGGTCGGAATGGGGAACAGTCGCCGATCGTGAAGGCCTTTGGTCCTACAGCCTGTACAAGTCCATGGTGGCGACCTGAGCACGGGATTCCAGCCGCCGCAAAACCTACCGGAAACTTGCCCATGAATTCCGGAAATCGACTGTGCGTGTCGGCGATTGGGGTATTTCCATCATTGACCGCCTTACCTAGTCGGGCGACGATCCACGGAGCTGATCGCGCCCTCGGGGTGAGCACTTCTTCCCTCTGGCCCCTAGCTGCACGCCGCGGGGCCGATCAGCTATTCAATACTCGCCATCGCAGTTGCAATCGCCGGGCGTCATGTCGCGGCACTGCGGTTGGGCTGGCCAACGCCAGACGAGATGGATCTCTGACCGCGTAACGCGATGTAGCCGGAAAAGGGCACGGACGGGCGTCTTCGCAAGGGCGAAGGTGCCCTTTTCTATTTGCAGCTAGGGGTGCTACTTGTTGAGAATCCCGCTGCTAACGAGTCGACACCCCATCCAGCTGCGCAGCGAGCGAAGGCGAGAGGCAAAGCGCCGTCTACGCGTGGAGAAACATTGCCAGTTGCCAAGTCGACCGACGGCCGATTGCGGCGCTAACTTGCGGACGCCAACGCATTTGGACGGCATTGTCGGTGGTTTCGGAAGTTGACACCGCGGCATTCGGCTTGTGAACCGACGCGGTGTAAACTTTTCCGCGCGTCGGCCCGCACGTTCGATCCGTGGCCCCGTCCGTGATCGGCTCCGCGTGAGAGGGTCAATCTACGCGGAACCGATCGACGGGGTATTGCCGTAGCGCGATCACGCACCGGTGGTGAACGCGCGAACGAACATCAAAGATCGTGGCAATGTGAAGGGACATGTGCAATGAAGCAAACACCCTAACGAGAGCCGCAACCCGGAAAATTCCGATTGGGCGTGCGCCAATTGTTTTTTCGAAGAATAGTCTTGACTAGGGGTATTTGGGTAAACGCCTCAATGCCATATAAAAGAGAAGGTGCGATAGCCCACGACTTTCGGACAGCGGCGGGGGTTTGACCTACGCCGCTAGGACCGGGGCGTACTCGGCTTCGAACTGATCGGGACTTTTGTAGCCGAGCGTCTGGTGAAGACGCACGGAATTGTAAAACGTTTCGACGTACTTGAACACGCTCAGCCGCGCTGCTTCCAAGTCAGTGAACGACTCGTGCTTGGTCCACTCGTGCTTGAGCGACCAGAAGAACCGCTCGGCGACGGCGTTGTCATAGCACTCGCCCGTGCGACTCATCGAACATGCGATGCCCAGGGCCTTCAAGGTTCTTTGGTAGGCGTCGCTCGTGTACTGGCAGCCGCGGTCGCTGTGATGCAGCAGTTCGCTGCCGACCGGACGTCGCGACTCGATCGCCCGCCTCAGGGCCGAAGCCACCAGCGGCGTCGCCAGCGAATCGCCCAGCGACCAGCCCACGACCTTGCGGCTGAACAGGTCGACGACGACCGCCAGGTAGACCCAACCCGCCAGCGTCGGCAGGTAGGTGATGTCCGTCACCCACTTCTGGTTGGGCTTCTCCGCCGTGAAGTCGCGGTCGAGCACGTTGGGCGCCGCCTGCTTGGTCGGATCGCTCTTGGTCGTCGTGGGCGTAAAGGCCTTCGAGACGCGGCTCGCCAAGCCCATCTCTCGCATCGCACGGGCCACAGTGTTGCGACACGCCGATTCGAGATCGTCCCGACGGGCCAACTCGCGGGCGATCTTGGAACTGCCGTAAATGGCCTGCGACTGAGCGTGGACGGCGCGCACGGCCGCATGAATGCGCTCACGCCGCTGGGCCCGAGGGCTCGGCTCGCGGCGAAGCGAGTCGTAGTACCCCGCCTTCGAGACGTCGAGCGCTTCGCACAAGAGGACGATCGGAGACAAGTCGCGATGCTGCGTGATCCAGGCGTACTTCACAGCGACTCCTTCGCGAAGTACGCCGTGGCTTTTTTTAGGATTTCACGTTCCAGCTCCGCCCGCTTGAGCTGCTTGCGCAGCCGGGCGACCTCGTCGCGCAGCTCTTCGACGGTGGCGTTCTCGCCGCAGGGCGTCGGAACCGGGGCGAACTTGGCGTGCCAGGCTCGCAAGCTCTGTTCGCAGACGTTCACCGCCGCCGCGGCCGCCTTGAATGAGTACTTCTCTTCCGACACCAACCGCACTGCATCTCGCTTGAACGCTTCGTCATACGAACGCCGCCGCCGGCGACCATCCTCGTGCTCGTTCGCTTCCATCTCTCGGACCTCCTTCAGGGACCATTATCCGGCCCCCGCCGCTGTCCGAAAGTCGTGAGCTATCGCA
>JANOIK010000260.1:0-3746 GCA_031407585.1 Planctomycetota bacterium
CGCCGCGGCGGTTCCGGAGCCGGCGTCCGCAGTCCTGTTCGCGGCGGCGCTTGCCGGCGCGCCGCGGCTGTTGGGACGCCAAGTGCGGCGAAGTCGTCGCGGGGCGTAGTCGCTCCAAGAACGCCGAGGTCGCAAGTTCAAGTGCTCGCGTTGTTGGGGGGACGGATTAGAACGGCGAGCACGACTGTGCGGCTTGGCGCGGTTCGGCGGGGCAAAACTCACGCCGCGGCGCCTGCGAGGATAGGCAAGGCTCCGAGCCGCTCGAAGGAGGCCCTATCGAGGGAGCGTTCATTCCGCCGCTAAGGGATTATAATTGAGGACCCGCCAGTGACCGGAACACCGGCTTGGCGGCCCCCTCCTGACCGGACGACGATGAAGCTCTCCCTCTACCACCGCGTTCGCAGCTGCCTGCGGCGCACCCCGCTGCGCGAAGCCCTGCTAGCCTACCGCTTTCGCCAGGTGAACGATCGCGACGTGCTGTTCGCCTCCTACCCGAAGAGCGGCAGCACGTGGCTGACGTTCATGGTCACCGAGCTGATTTGGGGCGTCGGCGAAAAGCAGGAGATTACGGACAGCCGGTTTGTGCCGGGGGTCAACGAAAAACATCTCAGCGATAAGCATATTCCCTCGGGCGGTTGGTTGCTGCGCACGCACGAGCGCTGGCGGCCCTGCTGCAAGAGGGCGATCTACGTGGTGCGCGACGGGCGCGACGTGGCCGTGTCGCTGTACTTTCAGATTCAGCGCGTCTTTGGCATGGAAGCGTCGTTCAGCGAGTTTCTCGAGGCCTATCTCGACGGCATGTTCGTCGGTTCGGGCTCATGGCACGACCACGTGATCGACTGGCTTGACTCGCCGTGCAATGCATCCGGCAATTTGCTGCTGGTTCGCTATGAAGACATGAAGGAAGACGTCCGTCGCGAGTTGCGGCGGGCGGCGGACTTCTTGGAGGTGGACATCACCCCGGAACGCTTTGAAAACGCGGTGCGGTTGGGCAGTTTCGATTCGATGCGCAAGACCGAGAATCGCGCGGAAATCCTAGCGCACCGCGAGAAAGGCGACGCGATTCCCTTCGTGCGCAAGGGCGTCGTGGGGGACTGGGAGAACCATTTCTCGGCGGACGATTTGAAGAGATTTAATGCCGTCGCGCGCCCGGCCATGGTGCGATTGGGATACGAATGCGTCGAGGCGATCGCCCCCGCGTGAAGCGCCGCGCATCGACCGTCCGAACGGCGACCGCCGAGTGCGACATCCAGGCCTGGGCCCGACGGCATGAGGAGTTTTTGAGCCATGACTGCAGGCGATGATCAATTCTTCTGGTTCGGCGTCGGCCTAATCGTGACGTTCGGGCTGGTCATGCTCATTCCAGTCTGGCGTCGGCGCCGCGATGCACTCACGGCGTGGAACCTGCTGCTGCTGGGTTCGATTCAATACATCGGCTTCGGCTGCATCGAGGCGTGGGCGATCAACCTGCACTGGCCGGAATTGAAGTGGTTTACGCCGAACTCTCACGAGAAGCACTGGTTTTTCGCCGGCACGATAGTGTTCTACGCTTCGCTGATCCTGTTCCATTTGAAGCTGAAATTCCCCGACCGGTGGATGCAGAACCGGCTGGCGACATGGCCGAACTTCTCGGCCGGAACCGTTGGTCTGGTGCTGCTGCTTTGCATGGCGGTGGGCCTCTCGCCGCGGTTTGTGGGCGATGTGCCGTTTATTCGCGAAGTGGCGGTTAACCTGTCGCATACGGCGTTCGCCATCGCGGTGACGTTCGCCACGGTCTTCTGGCTCAAGAATCCCGTCAGCCTCTTCGCGCTGGCGATTCTGATCGTGACGTTCGGCCTCGCGGGCCTCGAATCGATGACCGCGTTCATGGGTCGCCGCCTGCTGGTGACGGTGATGTTCGGTCCGCTGCTCGCCGTGTATTGGCTGCGGTGGCGGTATTGGCCGCGGACGAAGCTGATCGCGGTTTACACGATTCTGGCCGCGTTCATTTTCGTGGCGGGCGCCTTTTATTCGACGTTCCGCCACTTCAAGCAAAACGAGCAGCGCACGACGGCCGCCGTCATTGAGAAGTTCCGTTCGGTGACTCGCGAGGACATCGACAGCGAACTCGAGAATATTTACCACTACATTTCGCAGTACGCGGTGCACAACTCGCTGCTGACGATTCGCCTGGTTGACGACGGTCGGCTGGAGGTGCGGCCGCTCGACGTGCTGCAGCACATGGCGACATACCCGATTCCGCGCCGACTTTGGCCCGAAAAGCCGCGCGACATGGGCGTGTACATCGTCTCCGAGGTCCTCGGCATGCCGTACAAGACGACCTGGGGCATGGGGATCACGGGGCAGGGATACCATGACGGCGGATTTGCGGCGCTCATCCTGTACGCCTTTCTGCTTTCGTGTTTGATGAGGTTGATCGACATTCCCCTGCAGCGCGAACCCGACAATCCGTTTCTCCTGGCGGCGCTTGCCAGCGCGTCTGCTCACATCGTGGCATGGCCGCGCGGCGGATTCAGCACGATGACGCTGAACATTCTCGAATCGCTGCTCATGGTGCTGATTTTGTCTTATGCCTGCAGGCTGCTGTTTGGCACCGCGCAGCGCCGCCTGGCGACGCCGCAATTCGCGTGGCCGGCGCCGACCTATTACCCGCCCCAATGAGTCGCGCGCCAGTGCGGTCGCCGTTTCGTTTCGGCAAGGCAAATGCAATGTCCCACGAGCCGCGGCCGTTGGTCGTCGTCTTCGGCGTGATTCCGCCGCCCGTGTCGGGCATGTCGCTGTGCACGGGATGCGTCGCCGATTACCTTGATCAGTCGTTCGACGTGCGGCGGCTGAACCTGTCCGACGGCACGGCGCGCTTCACCGCGGGGCTTCGTTTTCGCAAGTTCGGTCGGGCGATCGTCGCTCTAGTGCGGATGCTGTTTGCCCCGAGCTTGCGGGGCGCCACGCTGTACATGCCGGTGAACTCGGGGCTCGCACTGTACTACAACCTCGGCGCGGCGCTCGTCGCCCGCGTGCGCGGCTGGCGGGTCGTGGCGCACCATCACGTGTACTACTACTTGCACAAGTTCAACTGGAAAGTGAGACTGCTCGACCGCTGGCTGCCGTCGCGCAGCATGCACCTGGCGCTGTGCGATGAGATGCGGGACCGGCTCCGCGAGAAATACGCGCTGACCAAAGAGTGCGGCCTGTTGCCGAGCACGATTCTGCTCACCAAGGACGAGCCGCCAGCGCCCGCGTCGGCCCAGGGGCCCGAGAGTCGCATCGTTCGCCGGGTGGGGCACATCAGCAACCTGAGCGCCGCCAAGGGCACTCCCGAGGCGATGCAGACGTTCGCTCGGCTGCGGGACGCCGGGCACGACGTGCAGCTCACGATCGCCGGGCCGTTCATGGAGAACGCGATGGAGACGAAGCTCACCGCGCTGCAAGCCAAGTACGGCGCCGCGGTCGACTACCGCGGTCCCGTTTACGGCGACGCGAAGCGGACATTTTTCGAGGACGTCGACGTCCTGCTCTTCCCGTCGCACATGGAGGCGCAGCCGTTGGTGCTCAGCGAGGCTTTTGCGTTTGGCAAGCCGGTGCTGTCCAAAGCCATTTCGTGCATCCCGTCGCTGGTGGGCGAGCCGTCGTGGAATGTCGACCCTCGCGCCAACTACGTGGACTTCGCGGTGGGCCTGGTGACGCGGTGGATCGAGCAGCCGGGCGAGTACCGCGCGGCAAGCGCGTTTGCGCAGCAGCGAGCGCCG
>JANOIK010000883.1:0-4518 GCA_031407585.1 Planctomycetota bacterium
GCGCTCGACGCCACGAAGCCCTGGCAGGAAGAGGCCGGCCAGCCGCACACCGACAAGTCGAGCGCGATCGCGATGGGCGCCATTGCCATCCCGCCGCAGGCGAGCGTCGAGGTCGAGCTCTCCTGGGAGCACAAGGCCGACTTCTCGCTGCAGTTCGGCAGCGGCAATGGAGTGAACGCCGACTTCCTCCGCAAGATCGTCGCCGGCGGCCGCAACGCGGACGCCGCCGAGCCCGAAGCCCCCGCCGCCGCGTTCGAGCTTGCCGTGTGGGGCGACTCCGTGGTCCTCGTCCGCGAGCACGATCAGGACGCCGACCTCCAGTTACTCCAAGCGGTCACGCCCGACTCGGGCCGCCTCGCGCTCCGCTTCCAGTTCGACCAGGCCGCCGGGGTCGTCTCGGCGTACACGCTCGAGGGAAAGCTCCTCGCGAGCGTGAAGGCGACGCCATCCGCTCTCCCCGCGTTCGGCGTGAAGCTCGCCAACCGCACGGGCGACATCCGGCTCGAACGGCTGCTTATCCGCCGCTGGGGCGGTGATCCCCCGCCGCAGCTCTCCACCGATCGCGCGTACCTGCAGCTCCGCGACGACACGGCCATCCCCGCCGACGACGCAACGTACGACGGCGAGACCCGCGAGTTCGTTGTCAAGAGCGAAGGCGACGACGGCGAGCGCCGAATCCCTGCGAAGGACGTGCTCGCCATGACGATGCCGCGACGGGCTTCCGCCGACGCGGCGTCGCCGTTCTCCGTACGGCTCTCCCTGCACGACGGCGCCCGCATCAACGGCGACCTGCAAAGAGTCGAAAGCGGCCGCCTGCACATCGCCCGCACCGGCGTCGAGCCACTCATTGAGATCCCGGTCGAGCGCATCCAATCGCTCGTTGCCCTCGTACGCGACAAAGGCCCCGAGGCGCCCGCCGGCCGCGCGGGCCGACTCGAAGCCCGCGACACCGCCTCCCACGGCATGCTCGTCGACTCGGCCGCGTCCGCGACCGCTGCCGGCGCCGTGACGGACGCGTCGTGCCTCGCGTGGCTCCCCCAGGGCAGCTCCGTCAGCAGCCCCCTCGTGGCGACCCTCAGCGGCCGCATCGTTTACCGCGCTCCGCCGCCGCCGCGCCCCGCCCAGCCCGTCGCCGCGCCCCCCATTCGCCAGCGACAACCCGGCCTCTGGAACGCGCTGCTCGACTCCTACCAAAAACGCACCCTCGGCGACGTGGAGATCGGCCCCGCCGCTGCGGACCACAAAGGCTACGACGAGCTCCTCTGGCTCCGCGCCGGCGATCGCATCCCCTGCCGCATCCAGTCGATCGACGAACGCGGCGTCACGTTCGAAACGCCGCTGCTCGAAGCCACGTTCGTCGCGCACGACGCCGTGAAAGCGTGGGACCTCCGCGCCGGCTCGCACCCGCGCAGCTTGCCCGAGGAGAAGCGCACCCGCCTGCTCACCTTGCCCCGCATGCAGCGCGAGAACCCGCCCACGCACCTCATCGAAAGCACGCACGGCGATTTCCTCCGCGGTCGCTTGGAATCGATGGACCAAGAGCACCTCAAGATCGAGGTGCGGCTCGAAACGCGATTGATCCCCCGCGGAAACGTCGCCCGCATCATCTGGCTGAGCGAGAAGCCCGAGGGCGAGTCTAAGAATGACGCGGACGCCGAAGACGCCGCCTCGGAAGATGGTGACAACGACGTCGACGCGCCGGAAGCCGTCGAGCTGGCCCAACCCGCCGGCCTCCAAGTGCAGGCCGTCTGCAACAACGGCGTCCGCCTTACCTTCCACCCCGAGCATTTCACCGGCGGCCTCCTCAAGGGCGCCAGCTCCGTCCTCGGCGCCTGCTCGGTCCCGGTCGACGACGTCGACCAGCTCTACATCGGCGACGCGATCGCCGGCGCCGCCGCCGCGCTCGACTACAGCGCCTGGCGTCTCCACGCCGCGGCCGACCCGCGCTTCCTCACCGAGGGCGGCGAAACCGCGCCCCCCAGCGGCGTCGCGGGCCTCGAAGCCGCGCTCGTCGGCCAGGACGCTCCCGACTTCGTGCTCGACGAGGCCTCGGGCGGCAAGTTCCGCCTCAGCGAGCAGCGAGGCCGCGTCGTCGTCCTCGACTTCTGGGCCACCTGGTGCGGCTGGTGCATGCAGTCGATGCCCGAGCTCGACGAGATGGCCGGCGACTTCGGCGACAAAATCATCTGGGTCGCGGTCAACCTGCAAGAGGACCCCAAGACCGTCGCCGCCGCGCTCGAGCGCCTTGGCATCAACCCCCGCACGGTGTTCGACATCGACGGCGCGACGGCCGAAAAGTTCGGCGTCACCGCGATCCCCCAAACGGTGGTGATCGACGCCGAAGGCAAAGTCGCCAGAGTGTTCATCGGCGGCGGCCCCAACGTCGTCGCCCAACTCCGCGACGCGATCGAAGAAACGCTCGGCGAGGAGAAAGCCGAGCCGGCGCCTTAGTTCCCCCTCCCTGGAACAGCGTGATGCAGGTGTTGTCGAGGTTTGGAGTCGCGAGCTTCTTCATCGCTCCGTAGGAGCGAAGTCGTGTAGCCAGGGGCGCTAGCCCCTGGAAGACGACGGCGTCTCAGCGTCGAAGCCCCAGTGGGGCGACATCGATCGTGTTGCACGATGTCGCCCCGCTGGGGCTTCCGACGATTTCTCTTGGGACTCGTCCCCAGGGGCTCGCGCCCCTGGCTACACGACTCAGCCCCTCCGGGGCCTATTCCGCAATGCGTCGACCTTTTTGGGGCATTATCCCCTTTCGTGCCTTTCGTCCTTTTCGTAGTTCCCTCATCCGAACTCCCATCCGCGAAATCCGCGGTCGCCTTCCCTTGGGGGGCATCCCTAACCCCAGACCCCAAAACCGCTTACAACGCCGCCCCTCGCATCGCCTCATCGTTCGACGCCAACAACCTCCACGCGCCAACCCCGATTTTCCCCAGAAAACTCGCCATCCCCTCAAGTTATAAGTAACATCAAACCCAGCCCCCGCTTATAAGCCCCGTTCAGCAGTGCGCTGCGGGATGTCGCAGGTGCCGTCGAACCTTTTCATCCAGGTGATTGACCATTTTGTGACGTTGTCTCGTCGATCGCCGAACGACCTTTCTAAGACTCATCGTGAAACTCCTCGTCGGGGACCGTTTATGATCTCAGCCTTGCGCCCTGCCGTGCGACTTTTTGGAACCTGCTTCCTGGCCCTGAGTGCGCAAGTCGCAGTCGCGCAGCAGAACGGCACGTGGACCAGCACCATTAGCGACGTGTGGAGCAATACGAGCGCATGGCTCAGCGCCACGCCCGCCGATTTGGGCGGCAGCGCCGACTTCAACTCCGTCGATATTGCCGGCACAACCACGGTGACCGTAGATAGCGTGCGCAGTATTTCTTCCGCGACGTTCGGCGACACAGACGCAACAACAGCCGGGACATGGACCGTCGCCGCGGGCGCCAATCTTACCCTGACTGGCACGCCCACGATTACCACCAACGTCAACACGTCGGTCACTGGCGCTCTGGCGGGCACCGGCCTGCTCACCAAGTCCGGATCGGCTACGTTGAATTTGTCAGGCCTTACGGCGGCGTATGCGGGCCCGCTCAACGTTGCCAGTGGAACCGCGCAGTTTCGAGGGAACGCGAGCACCAATGCAACGATATTGGGTCCTGTGACTGGCTCGGGAACCGTGTCCGTCAGCCAGAGCGCCGGAAATAACTTCACTCTTGCGAACGGAACGAACGAAAGCGATTTCGACCAATTCGACGGCACGATCAGCGTGCCGGTTGGCAACCTCCGTTGGAGTCAAGGGGGCAGCGCTCCCACTGCCGCGCAGGCCAACCTGGCGCGTGCAACCATCGACCTCGGAGCCGGCGGTAATGCGGTTTATCGCAATGGGACCAACGGTACGCTGACGTTGCAGTTGGGCGCCTTGGTCGGGAGCGCAGGATCGTTCGTGTCTGGCGGATCAGGCGCGGGAGCCGGGACCATCGTGTTTCAAGTGGGAGCTAAGGGCCTCCCCACGACCTTTGGCGGCGTCATTCGTGACGGAGCGACTAAGAGCGGCCTCACCAAAGTGGGAAGTAGCTCCCTCATCCTCCCCGGCGCCAACACCTACACCGGCGCCACCGCCGTGACTGGTGGGACTCTTATCGTGAACGGGTCCCTCGCTCTTACCACCGTTGCGGTCAACTCGGGCGCCACATTAGGCGGCACCGGGTCGGCCGCCGGCGCCACCACCATTGGAAATGCAACCACCGCCGGCACGCTCGCCCCCGGCGCTAGCGTCGGTGTAGCCGTGGGAACTTTCACGCAGGCCGCACTCGTTATTCAACCAACGGGGATTTTGTCCTTTGATCTCAACGGAATCGATCAGACTGTCGGCCTCGGAACCAACGACCTCGTTACCGGCGTCACCACGCTTACGCTCGACGGCACGCTCAATGTCGCCGAGATCGGCGCCGGCAGCTTCCTGTCTGCGACCGCCGGCAATAGCTGGCGGCTCATCAACTACACCGGCGCCTTGACCGACAACACGC
>JANOIK010000899.1:0-3644 GCA_031407585.1 Planctomycetota bacterium
GAAGTTCGGCCGCTTTACGCCCCCTGCCCGCGCCAGTAGCTTGAATCCTGAACTCCCTGCTCCGTGCCCCCTGCTCCCTGCTGGTTCCCGATGCTCTTTCGCAATGTCTGTCTCGAAGGCTTCGGCTACGTCCTGCCGGACGAGGTAGTCACCAGTGACGAACTGGAACGCCGGCTCGCGCCGGCGTACGACCGTCTGAGGCTTCCCCCGGGGCGGCTGGAGCTGATGACCGGCATTCGCGAGCGTCGGTTTTTTCCGCCCGGCGTTTCGCTCGGCCGCACCAGTGCCGAGAGCGGCCGTCGGGCGCTCGCCGCTGCGCAGCTCTCGCCGGAGCACGTCGGAGCCCTGGTTCACGGGTCGGTGTGTCGAGATTTTCTCGAACCAGCCACAGCCTGCGGCTCGCACCACGCGCTCGGACTTCCCGCGGAGTGCTTGATCTACGACACGTCGAACGCGTGTCTCGGCATCCTCACCGGCATGCTGAACGTCGCCAACATGATCGAGCTGGGGCAGATCCACGCCGGGTTGGTCGTCGGCACCGAGTGCGGGCGAGCACTTGTCGAGAACACGATCGACCGGCTCAACACGGACGAGCGCATCGACCGCCGCGTTGTAAAGCAGTATTTCGCGTCGCTCACCATCGGCTCGGCCAGCGTCGCGGTGCTGCTGTGCGACCGCGAGCTGAGCCGCACGCAGAACCGACTGGAAGGCGCCGTCGTGCGGGCTAACACGCTCCAGCACGACCTGTGCCAGAGCGACGGCCTCGAAAACTTCATGCGCACCGACAGCGAGCAACTGATGAACGCGGGCGTCGAAACCGCGGCCCGCACGTTTGGCGGACTTCTCGACGAGCTCGAGTGGTCGCGCGACGACATTGCCCGCACGGTGTGTCATCAGGTCGGCGTGGCGCACCGCCGGCTCATGTTCGAGGCGCTGGGGCTGAGCGAAGCGCTTGACTTCCCCACGTTCGAGACGCTCGGCAATACTGGCGCCGCGGCGCTGCCGCTGACCATGGCGATTGCGGCCGAAGCGGGCGAACTGCCGAAGGACAAGCGCGTGGCGTTGCTCGGCATCGGATCGGGCATCAACTGCCAGATGCTCGGCGTCCGCTGGCAGAAAAGCCTCGTCGGCGGCGCGCACCCCACTGAACTCCCGTTAGCCGCGACGCGGTAGCGGAGCGCGGCGCCAAATCACGGCCCGCCGCCGAACACCACGGCAAGCACCACGCCAATAATCGCCACCACGCCGACGCCCACCGCCACGAACACCCACGCCGGCGTGCCGTAGCTCGGGCCCGAGAATCCCGGCGGCTGCAGCGGGTTGAACTCGCCCTCGACGCGCCGCATCACGCGCGGCTCCGGCTTCTTCGCTCGGCCCGCTTCCAGCTCTTCCTCGAACAGCGATTTGCGCGGCTTGAGCGGCTTGATCGCCGACAGGTCGGGCAGCGTATCCTCGGCCGCTCCGCTGGTCGCCGTCGTCTCGGCCGGCGCCGCGAACGTCTCGACCTTTTTCGGCGCCTCTTCTTCCAATGGCGCCAACCCCATGTCTTCCTCCGGCTGCAGCGCCGCGGCCGCCGCCGAGCCGGTTAATTTCTTCGTGACGCCGCTGCCCTTTGGCGTGCGGCTGGAATCGCCGCCCGACTTCTGTATCGACGCCGCGAACCGGCGGAAAACGTCGCTGCCCACGCCGCCGGAGCCCGACGCTGTGCGTTTTCCGCTGTCGCCGATCTCGATGCCGCGATCGCCCAGCCACTCGGCGAGCCGGTCCGACACGTCTTTCGCGGTTTGGTAGCGCTCCTCGACGCGCTTCGACATCATCCGCGTACAGATGTTGACCAGCACCGAGGGCGCATCGGGCCGATCCTTAAAGATGCTCGGCGCCTGCTCGACCTGGTGCTTGATCAGCCGCTCGGAAATCGTGCCGTCGGGAAACGGCGGATGCCCCGTGAGCAGGAAGTAGAGCGTGCAGCCCAGGCTGTAGATGTCGGCCCGGGCGTCGGCCTTGTGGCTGTTCAGCGCTTGCTCGGGGGCGAGATAGTCGGCCGTGCCGAGCACGTTCTCGTTGTTGTCGAGCGTGAGCGACGCCTCGTCGTCGATCAGCCGCGCCAGGCCCATGTCCAGCAGCTTGACCACTTCGTGCTTGTCGAGCAGGCAGTTCGCCGGCTTGATGTCGCGGTGGACCAGCCCCATCTCGTGGGCGTGGGCCAGTCCGCGCGCCACTTGTGCGACATAGTCGGCCGCTTTCTCGTAGGGCAAGGGCCCTTTGTCGCGCACGTGTTGGTGCAGGTCCTGCCCCTCGACGTACTCCATCACGATGTAGTGCGTGTTGCCGTCGTTGTCGATGTCGTACGCCCGCACGATGTTCGGGTCGTCGAGCTTCGCCGCGGCGCGGGCTTCGATGCGGAACCGCTCCAGGTAGGTCGAGTCGGTCACCCGGTTCGAGGGAAGCACCTTGATCGCCACCTTGCGCTTCATGAGCGTGTGTTCGGCCAAATACACCTGGCTCATGCCACCTTTGCCCAGGTGCCGCAGCAGCTTGTACTTGCCGAGCATGAAGCCCTTGTGCTTCCCGGCGAGCAGCTTCTCGGCCTGCCACTCCGTGAGCATGTTCCCGGCGATCATTTCGCCCGAGAGCTTCTCCGGCGTCTCCGGCAGCTTCCGCCCGTTACGCGCAGCGAGGCCGCCGAGGAATTTCGTCAACTGGTCTTCTTCGACCAGTTGGCTGCGGCGCACCAGATCAAGGAATTCGTTGACCGTCATCGCGCATCCAAGCGGAAGGCTCCGGCAATACTGTACCGCTCGCCCGTGGGCGTTTGCGGAGAACGCGAACTCGGGCGCCGGGGGCGAACCTCCGGCGTCGGCGGCCGCGCCGCATCAACGGGCAGACAAGGTGGGTGGACTCTGTTCATCGACGAAGCGTCCGTGCGGAAACCCCGCGGGAGCGTTGCCGCCTCTAGGCAAGTCGCTCGGGGGGGTGCGGCTCCGCCTCAGGGGGGTCGCCTCAACTCCTAGGATACCATCGCTTTAGGCCGTCGGCCAGCATTGCCATCGCGACTACCCCGGCGGCGGCAGCGAATCGACGGCCCCCTGCACGAGCCGGTGGTCGAAATAATTGACCTCCATTCCGGCGTCGACCACGATTCGCTGGGCGTTGATTCCGCTGGACCGGGGGCTCACGAGAAACGCGACCGCGGCGGCGACCTCCTCGGTCTGGACAGCTCGCCCGCGGAGAGTCGCCCGCTCGGCGAACAGGTAGGAATCGACGTACCCGGGAATTCCTGCCGAGGCGGAGGTCTTGAGCAGCCCCGGGGCCACGGCGTTGAACCGGATCTCGGAGAACTGGCTGAACGACTTCGCCAAAAACGCAAGGCTCGAGTCGAGGGCCGCCTTCACCGGCGCCATGAAGCCGTAGTTCTCGCTCGCCATCCGCGTGGTCGAGATTGAGATGGCGACGACCGACGCGTCACGCGCGAGCTGACCCTTGAGGGCGTTGGCGATCGCGACGAGCGAGAAGCACGACACGTCGAACGACCGCAGGAGCTGCTCCCGCGAGGTTTCGTGAAACGGCCGCACGCCGCCATCGTCGTAATCGGCGAAGGCGATCGAGTGGACGAGTCCGTGAAAACCGTCGGGGAAGTCGGCGGC
>JANOIK010000918.1:0-6341 GCA_031407585.1 Planctomycetota bacterium
TTCAGTCGGGATTCCACGTGGCCCGACCTACTCAGGTACTCCTCGAGAGATTGCACGTCTGCCGCTTACGGGACTGTCACCCTCTGTGGTCGACCTTTCCAAGTCGTTCTGCTAGTCGGCAATTTTGTAACTCTCATGTGAAGGGCCCTACAACCCCGCAGGGGAAACCCCCGCGGTTTGGGCTGTTTCGCGTTCGCTCGCCGCTACTTACGAAATCGATTTTTCTTTCTCTTCCAACAGGTACTTAGATGTTTCAGTTCCCTGTGTTAGCCGCAACGTTGCTATGGATTCACAACGTGCTAATTCGGGTATCTCGGGATCATCACTTGTTTGTCAGCTCCCCCGAGCATTTCGCAGACTTCCACGCCCTTCATCGCCTCCTGATGCCAAGACATCCCCCATGCGCCCTTCGTAGCTTAGCCACATTTATCGAACGCTCTCGCGCTTGATTCGATGTTGCTACGAAGAACAATCGCACTGCTTGCTCGCTCGCCGCGGAGAAAAACTCCTCGGCTCGTTTGCTCGCTGTTGGTTTGCATAGAACCAACGCATGCGATCACTCTTTGAGTAACGCTTGATCCAAATTGTCTAAGGGCAAAAAAAATCGTATCAGCGACTTGCAGCAAACGCCGGCGTCGAGAACAACCCGGCTTGCGCCAAGAAGTCCAAAACTCCGAGCGATTGAAGAAGCCTCTGATCAAAAATCAGATGCCACTCTTGCTCGAAAAACCAAATTGTCAAAGATCGCAAATCAGCCAGAGGCTGACCGCGGCCCCAGCGGGACCGCATTCCAAAACGCCCATCCCAAAAGCTTCGGGTTCGCTGTTACCAGCTTGCCCTGGCGAATGGGTGGGAATCCTAGATTCTAGAGATTCCCGGCTGGCTGTCAAAGGGGGTTCTCAGAAAGAATTGCCCTGTTTCCAGCGAGCCGGAATCACCCGCTTTCCCCCCGGTTTAGGGGTGAAAAACGTGCGAAGAGAGAATTGTAGGGCCTGCGGTCCCGGCAACAAGGGGGTCAGTCGCTGGAATCTTTTTCTCGCTCGCAGGGCGGCACGTGCCAGTTGCGGCGCTCGGCGAAACGCCGCACCCAAATCGCGAGAAATCCGCACGCCACCATGATGGCCGCATGTACGCCGTGCATCGCCAAGACGGCCGCGTGCGAGCTCGCGTTGACGCCCCAAAACAAAAGTCGAGACGTCAGCGAGCTGGCGAAAACGCCGAGGAAGAACGTCTGGCGTTCACCGCGGCAGTAGCAAGCAAGGACGCCGGAGCAGAGCGGCACGACGACCACCAACACGAGGGCTACGACGCGTACCAAAACCTCGCCGAAGAAATCGAAGCCGACGAAGTCGAGCACCGTCAGCACGACTGCGGCCGCGACCATGAGAAGGAGCACCGAGCGCACGCTGAACTGAAACGGCGCGGGGCGTTGGCGTGATGTCACGCGCTGCCCGAATTCATCGCGCGCCGCAGCGTGCGGGGGAGCTTGCACATCCGCGCGGCCGGGACTCTGCGCAGGGGGATTCTTCTCAGGCGCCATCGCGGTCTCGCAGGAAAAGCACACGTCGGCGCTAGCGCGCCCGTCGCCTTATCCTACCATCCCTAGCAGGCAACAGCGTGCCTGCTAGGCCCAATCAGACGCTCGCGAGGGTCTTCTCGCCGGACTCCACCAGCCGCTTCGCTTCGGTCTCGACGGCAATGGCCGCCTCGAGCTCGTCCTTCGCGTGGGCGATCGCCGTGATGGCGTCGTCGTCCGGCTGCACGCTAGTGACTCCCAGATCGAGCTCCAAGCGAATGTTCTGGGCGCCCATGGGAATGGGGCACAGCGAAATGGAGCTCTTCACCCGCTGGCCCACGATCTTCGCAGCGCTGGCCGAGCTGCCCGGCAGCATGACCACGAACTCGCCGGCGTCGAGCTTGCCCAGCAGGTCCATGTCGCGAAGCGTCGAGGCGATGAACGTCGCCAGCGAGTCCAGCAGCAGGGTCCCGACGGCATTGCCGTAGGTCATCTCGAGCTTGCGGAACTCCTTGACGCGGAAATGCAGCACCGCCAGCGATTCGCCCGTGCGATTGCACGAAGCGATGCGGCGTCGCAGCTCCTCGGTGAACGCGTTGCGATCGGGCAGGTTGCACACCTGCGTGGGCAACATCGTGGCCGAAGCCGGACGCGGCCCGGCGGCGGACTCGGGCTTGGGAGCAATCGGCTTCCCGGCGACCGAGATCGGCAGGCACTCGGCCCCGTCGTGCCAGTGGCTGCAATTGCGGCCGGTCTTCTTCGAGGCGTAGACGCTGTCGTCGGCGCGGCGGAGCAACTGGGCCCCATCCTCGCCGGGGGCGCTCTCGGCCATGCCGATGCTTGCTGTCACCCGCAGCGTCTTCCCCGCGAACTGGACGGTCATGCCTTCAATGGCGCGGCGCACTCGCTCGGCGGCCACCTGGCCCTCTGCGGCCTTGGTGTTGGCCATGATAATTGCAAACTCTTCTCCGCCGTAACGGCACGGTAGATCGCCTGTCTTGACGATGCGGGCGAGCGTTCGGCCAACGCACCGCAGCACCTCGTCGCCGGCCTGATGCCCATGCACGTCGTTGAACTGCTTGAAGTGGTCGACGTCGAAAATCAGCATCGTGAACGGGCGGGCGTCGTCCTGGAAGCGGCGGATATTTTCGTCGAGGCTGCAGTCGAACGCGCGGCGATTCGCGAGCTTGGTGAGCGCGTCGGTGCGGGCCTCGGACTGCTGCGTGCGGATTTCTTCGGCCTGAATCTGAATCTTGCGCTCGGCATCTTCGAGCCGGGCGGACAGCTTCTTGTTGGCCTCTTGCATTTTGACGATGGCCTCGCGCACCACCGTTTCCGAGTTGCCGTCGCCCGCCTTCAGGGCGTCGAGTTGATCGGAGATGTTGCCGACCAACGTATTATGGGCGCCGACGTCGGAGGCGACGTTCTGGGCCAAATCGCGCAATTGCTGGGCCGCCATATTCGTGCGGGCGGCGTCATTCGCGGCGGTTTCCGTGGGCGGCATCGCGGCCAGCGGGGGCTCGGCGGCGCCCTTGTCGGCGTTCGCAAAGCGGTAGTAGCAGAGGGCCACCAAAAAGCCCGCGCCAAAGGCCGAGAGGCCGAGGACGACGTCGATCAGGACGTTGGGCAGCGTCGATGCAAGTAACAGATTCATAGATAATGACCCGAGATTAGCTAGGCCTGCGTCTGACGGATGGCCGCACGGTTTTCGCGCCGCGCGAACCGCCAGCAGTGGCGTTTGCGAAATCCAACCGCCAAACAATAGGATGCGTGCCGGGGCAGTCAATTCGCGGAAAGCCACTTCTTGACTGGGTTCTTGGGGCATTGGCATCAAAGGGAGGACGGCGCCGCATGGGCCGGTGGCGCCGGTTGCGCGGGGATAGGTTATGCTGGGCTGAGAATTCACGACGAAGCGGGCGAACTGAAGGGCGGAGCGGCGATCCAGAGATGTGGGGAAGCGCACCGGGCCGCGGACCCGAAGCCAACAATGACAGACGATTTGACGCCCAGACCGCACCTATCCGCCCTGCTGGCTCGCGCGCTCCGGGTCGCGTGCCCCGCCTGCGGGAAGGCCGGCATGTTCCCGGGCTGGTTTCGCATTCACGACGCCTGCCCCGCGTGCGGGCGAAAGTTCAACCGGGCGCCGGGGTATTTCTTGGGGTCCATCTACTTCAACTACGGCGTCACGGCGGCCCTGATGATCGCCGGGTACTTCGCGATCTTCTTCTGGAAGGGGGAGGTCCGCCCGGCGTGGCTCGCGGCGCTTGCCGGGTTTTGCCTGGTTTTTCCTCTGTGGTACTTTCGATATGCGCGCGCGTTGTGGATCGCCTTTGACGAACACTGGGATCCGTGGCCCAACGAAGAAGAGCAGCGCAACGGTGCGCAGCGTTTGAACAAGACAGAGTGACGCGGCTCAAGACGACGCGACTAGGATGCCGCAGTCGGCTCGACGGGAGCAGTCGCGTCGCGCTCCGCTTGGGCCCGCTTCACCGAGCGATACGCCACGGCGCCCAGCATGCCGATGATCGCAAACGGCATCGTCATCATCAGCAGAATGCTGTAGTAGAAGCCGCTCGCCAAACCACGACCCTGCGGCTCGTTGGCAAGGTCTTCGCGGCAGGTGGGGCACGCCCACGCGCCCGACGCGATGCAGCACACGACAGCCAAAGCCGCCACGATCAGGCTGCCGCGGAGGATTAATCGCCAGTTGGGAGAGAAGCGTTGCATCTTGGAATCCTGCGAAACCCGTAACACGCTAGTCCCAATTTTACGTTAAAGTTCGGCCGACGGCCAGATGTGATACAGCATGACGTACACGGCCACGCCCGTCACTGAGACGTACAGCCAAATAGGAAATGCCCAGCGGACTAGCCGCAGGTGCTTCTCGCGGAAGCGGGCCCGCTGGTCCATCGAGAGCCGCGACGCGGAGCCCCACCCCAGGGCTCGCGTTCCCAGATACGCCGATCTCAACGTGAGAAACGGCACCGTGAACGCCAGCGGAATGTGCGTCAGCAGGACGACCAGGTAGAGCACGCGGGGCAGCCCCCCATGGGTGAACTTCACGCTGCCCACCAGATAGTGGTACGCGAGATAACTCACCAGGAACGCGGCTGACACGACGATTGCCGCGATCATGGTCCGGCCGTGGGCCTCCTCGCGGCGTGCTTTGATGAGCCACAGGCCCACGAGCAGCAACACGGTCGCGAGCGCGTTGAGCGCCGCGTTGAGATGGGCCAGCGGATGCGCACCGGCGGCCAGAATCTCGAACACGCTCCCCTGCCCTGCCGTAGTACCCGCCCACGGCGCCAGCGACCACGCGCTCATGTCGCCTCCGCCGGCGGGCTCGGCTTGTCGCCCTTGTCGCTCTTGCCGGCGTCGTCGCTTTTAACGGCGAGGCACTTCTTGAGCAGCGCGACGCCCTTCTCCAAATCGACAGGATTGTATCCGTTAAACAGTCCCGCGACCTCGCCGTCCTTGTCGATGATCACGACATAGTCGTTGTGACTTTTGTAGGCCACGCCGATGATGGTGAAGATGTCTTCGGAAAGGCGTTTGACGTAGTCAAAGTCATCGCCGCGGCAAAAGTGCCAGCGCGAAAGATCCGCGTTGAGCTTCTTCGCATAGTCGCGAAGCACGGCAGTGGTGTCCGTGTTCGGGTCGACGCTAATGCTCACCCACGTAACGTCGGCCAACTCATCGACGGTCGTCAGGTACTTGATGTTGGCGTTCAGTTGGGCACAGCTGTAGGGGCAGGTCGAGTAAAAAAACGAAGCGACCCAGACCTTGCCCTTCATGTCGGCCGAGCGAAACTTGTTGCCGCTCTGATCGGTGAGTTCGAACTCCTTGAGCGGCGGTAGATTGACGCCGGAAATGCCGCCCGTGGGGCGTGATTGCTCCACGCGATAGACCGTGTAGCCGGCATACGCCGCCACGAGGATGACGGCCAGCGCGAGCCAGTAGGGAAGGGCCGAGGACTTCATTTGAGATCTCCCGAAGTTCGCGTGGCGGCGACGCGCCACGCGAGCAGCAGCATGGCCGTCGCAAACGCGAGGGTCACGATCCAGCATAGGGGCAAGCCGGGGAGTGCGTCGACCGCCCGAGCGGCGGCGACGCCGGTCACGGCCTGTTTCGACGAAAACTGCAAGTAGTGCCGCAGCCCGGCCACGCCATAGGTCAGCGGATTCACCGCGACGATCCACGCGAGGGCCCCTTCGCCACCCGTGGGAAAGAACGCACCTGACAGCAGCCACATGGGCAACAAAAACACGCTCATGATCGCGTGAAACGCGTGCGTCGACTCCATTCGCCACGCGATCGCAAAGCCGAGCCCCGTGAGCGCCGCGGCGATGAGCGCCATCAGGGCGACGGCCTGAATCAACTCGCCCACCGAACTCCGCAGCCCCAACGTCGCGGCCCCCAGGGCGAGAAACAACAATCCTTGCAGCATCGCGATCGCGGCGCCGCCGAGGACCTTGCCCAACACCATCGCCCACCGAGGCGCCGGCGCCACGAGCACCGACTGCAGGAAGCCCTCGTTGCGATCCTCGATGATCGAGATCGTGGCAAAGATGGCTGTGAACAGCAGAATCATCACCAGCGTGCCGGGGAAGAAGTGGGCATAGTCCAGCTGGCTGCCCCGCAGCCCCTCGCTGAACAGCAACCAAAAAATAATCGGCTGTCCCAAAGCGCCGAACACGCGGTTGCGCTGCCGGAAGAACCGCACAAGCTCGCGCTGTGCCAGCGCGATCACGGCGCCCCACGCGGGAGCGGGATTGACGTCGACGGTTGGAGTAGCGGTTGAGGTCATTTCGGAATTGGCCGCGGA
>JANOIK010000919.1:0-1875 GCA_031407585.1 Planctomycetota bacterium
TGAGCCGCGTACAAGTTCCCCAGCGAGTACGTGGGAAAGTACCCAAACAGCCCCGCGGCCCAGTGCACGTCCTGCAGAGCCCCGTCCGCGTCGCTCGGCGGCGCGATGCCGAGATACTGCTGGTACTTCTCCCGCCACGCCCCCGGCAGGTCGGCCACTTGCAGGTCGTCCTCGATCATCGCCCGTTCGAGCTCGAACCGAATGAGGATATGCAGATTGTACGTCACCTCGTCGGCGTCCACCCGAATGAGCGACGGCTGCACCTCGTTGATCGCCGCGTAGAAGTTGTCGACCGGCACGCCCGACAGCGCCGCGGGAAACGCCGCCGCGGCCCGCGGCAGCACGTGCTCCCAGAACGCGCGGCTGCGGCCGACCTGGTTCTCCCACATCCGCGACTGCGACTCGTGGATGCCGAGCGACACGGCCTCGCCCGTCGGCAGGCCGAAGTGCTCGCGCGGCAAACCCTGCTCATACATGCCGTGCCCGGCTTCGTGCAGGATGCTGAAGAACGCATCGCCGAAGTCGTTCGTGTTGTACCGCGTGGTGATTCGCACGTCGCCCGGCCCGGCGCCGCCGCAGAAGGGGTGGGCCGTCGTGTCGAGTCGGCCGGCGTTGTAGTCGAACCCGATCGCCGCGGAGATCTCTTTGCCAAAGGACTCCTGCAGCGCGGGCGAGAATTCCCGCCGCAGCGCCGCCGAGTCTGGCCGTCGCCCGCTCGACACGATCTGCTGCACCAGCGGCGCCAGCGCGTCGCGCAACCCCGCGAGCACGGCGCCCACGTCCGCCGTCGTCGCGTGCGGCTCGTAGTCGTCGAGCAGCGGGTCGTACGGCGTCGCAGTGAACCCCAGTGCCGCCGCCTCTTGCCGCTTGAGCCCCACCATCTTCTCCAGAAGCGGGCGGAACATCGCGAAGTCGTCAGCCTTGCGAGCCTCGACCCACTTCTGCTCGCCGAGCGTCGCGGTGCGGGACAGCTCCTCCACCAGCGACTGCGGCAGCTTGGTCTTCTTGTCGAACTGCCGCTGAAGCTGCCGCACGACCGTCCCCGCGTCGCCGTGCGGATCGGCGGCGAGCGGCGAGTCGGCTAGCTCTGTGAGCCACTCCCCCACACGCGGGTCGGTTTGCCGTTTGTGAATCTCCCCAGCGAGAAACGCCCCCTGCTCGGCCCGGTACGCCCCCGCCGCCGGCGGCATCTTGGTCCGCTCGTCCCAGTCCAGCAGCCCGCGAATGCTGGAAAGCAACGCCGTCTCGCGGGCGTGGGTGCAGAGTGATTCGTAGGCGGAATCGGTCACGGCAGGCATCGTTTTCCCTCGCAAAGCCGCTGAGCCATTGCAAATTGGACATCGGCCATTAACCATTGCAAATTGGGGAATCGACCGATAGCCCCTCGGGATACCGGCCCGATTAGCCACTCGACCGTTAGCCGCGTCCATCCGCCCAATCCGCGTTCATCCGCGGCCAATTCCCCTCCGCCCCGCCATGCTCGATATCCTCATCATCGCCCCGCATCCCGACGACGCCGAGCTGGGCATGGGCGGCGCCATCGCGAAATTCCTCGCCGAGGGCCGCCGCATTGGCGTGCTCGATCTCACCAGCGGCGAGCCGACGCCCCACGGGTCCGTTGAAACCCGCCAACGGGAAACGGCTGCCGCGAACGAGATCCTCGGGCTCGAGTGGCGCGAAAACCTGGGCCTGCCCAACCGCAGCTTGCAGCCGACGCTCGAAGCGCGGGCCGCACTCGCGGGCGTCATCCGCCAGCAGAAGCCGCGGTGGCTGTTCGCTCCGTACTGGATCGACGCCCACCCCGACCACACGGCCGCCACGCAACTGGTGGACGACGCCCGCTTCTGGGCGAAGCTGACCAAGACCGACCTCCCC
>JANOIK010000931.1:0-3412 GCA_031407585.1 Planctomycetota bacterium
ATGTAGCCGATGATGTAGGTTTCCGGATCGCCGAGCTTCTTGGGCTTGTAGGCCTTGATGGCTTTGCTCATCGAGTCGACGGCGCCCGCGTAGTCTTCCTGGAACCGCGACTGAATCGTGGACAGCGTCGAGTAGTTCTCATAGTCCTCGGGGTCGAGCTCGGCGGCCTTCTGGAGATCGGCCACCGACTTGTCGAATTCGCGCATCTGGGCGTGAGCCGTGCCGCGGTCGCGGTACGCACGGGCATCCTTGTCGTCCAGGGCCAGGGCCTCTTCCAAAATGTGAATCGCGTTGGTCGGGTCTTGCCCGCTCTGCACCAGCACGTGCCCGTAGTTGGACAGATACTTCGCGTTGCCGCGGTTGAGATTGAGAGCCTTGGTGAAATCGGTGAGCGCCAGGTTGTAGTCCGGCGGCGTCATTTCCATCGAGCACTCGCCGCGGCCGTTGTAGGCGTCGGCGGCGTTGGGATTCAGATCGAGAGCTTGCGAGTACGCCGCGCTGGCGTCCTGAAACAGGTCCATCGCCTTGAGCGCGTCGCCCTTGGCGATGTAGGCCTCGGGAAAGCCGCGGTCGAGCGAAATTGCCGTGTTCAGCGAGGCAATCGCAGCGCTGTACTTTTCCTCCTCGATCAGCTTCATGCCCTGCTCGTACGCCTCTTTGACTTCAGGCGGAAGGGCGAGCTCCTGTTGCGCCCACAGCGGCGCCGCGCTCGACAGAACTACGGCGAAAAGGGCGGCGCCAAATTGCTTGCAGCAGGTCATGGATCGTCCTCGAAAGCGAATGCGAAAAGCGGTCGTGTCGAACATCATACGGGCGGAGAAATTCTAGGCTGCCGGCGTCGGCGGGCCAGTCGTGCCATTCACATAAAACTGCGATGCACTCACTTCACATCGACTCGTCACTGGCTTCATCGTAACACGGCCCCCCGCGCGCCCGCACGTAGTTTGCAGCCGTCGAATGCGGAATTAGCGCTGCCGTCGGGACAGTTGCTCCGACCGCGCGGAATGCGCCTGTATCGCCGCGGGAACGCGTTGCGCCGGCGGCGCGTGGGGGCAGAGCGACCGTGGCGCCGCGAATGACGAAAAGTCGGGTCGTGCCGAGCGTAAGTCCCTCGACCTGGCGTTACTTCCCGCGGGATGCGCCGGCGAATGTCGGCGACGGCTCTTCGTCTTCCGGCGTGGCCACCGCGTAGCGACCGTACGCCTTCCCCGTGCGCGTGTACTCCTCGGCGAAGCCGACCGCTTCCTCGTCGGTGAACTTCCGCGGAATGGTGCGCGTTAGCGCGCCGTACTGGTAGACATGCACGACGTGGTCGGCCGGCGGGCCCGCGGGTTGCGGCGGGGCCTCTTCGGCGACGGGCTCGTCGTACTGCGGCTCCACATCGGCCATCGGCTCCGGCGGCGGGCTCGCAGGGCGATCGTCGCTGGCGGGGCGCGCCGGACGGCGAGCGGGCGGCTTGGCGCCGGCCGATGCCGGCGGCTTGGCGCGGCTGGGCCGCGGACGATCTGCCGCGGGCTTCTCTCGCGCCGAGTCCCGCGATGGTTCTCGAGACGCCGTGCGGCGCGGCGGCTTGGCCGCGGACTCGTCATCGTCGTCGCTCTTGCCCTTGGCGACTTCCTCGTCGTCGTCGTCATCGTCCTCGTCGTCGTCGTCGTCGTCGACGAAGTCGAACTCTTCACCGAACAGGTCATCGTCGTCGTCGTAAGGCATGGGTCGCAGCGCCGCGTGCGGCGAGAGAGAGGAATCGGCTAGCGTCGTCGCTTGGCCCGCATGGCGGCGACGCAAGAAAGCGCCGCCGCAAGCCTTGAGGGGAAGTTGTCAGTATCCGGCCGCCGCGGGAAGGCGTCAACCACCCGGTTCGGGGTGGCATGCCGTCGTTTTCGTCGGCATGTCCGGCGTGCTTTTCATGCCCACGCGGACGAGGGCATGCCACCCCCAATTCCGATGGCCGGCACGCCTACCGGGGCGGCTGCTCGGTGCTGATCGGCTGCGCCACGCGACGGCGGGCGGCTTCGATGCCCGCTCGCAGCACCGGGTCGTCGTCCACGATCCGCAGGTCGCTCACGCCGCTGCCCAGCTTGGCGCTTGTGCGAACTTCGAGGTTCGGCATCACGCCATGGTGGCTAATCTTCTGCCCCGAGGGCGAGTAGAACAGCGCCGTGGTGAGCCGGATGCCGGCGCCGCCGTAACCTAGCGGGAAGATGCCCTGCACCGAGCCCTTGCCGTAGGACCGCTCGCCCACGAGGTCGCCGCGATTGTTATCCAAAATGGCGCCGGCGAAAATCTCGCTCGCACTGGCGCTGTCCTTGTCGATGAGCACAACCAACGGCACCCGCCACGTGCCGCCGTAGTGGGCCTGATAGTTGAAGTCTTCCTGCGGGCTGCGGCCGCGAGTCGAGACGATGCCGCCCTTCTGCAAAAACTTGTCGGCGACCTCGACCGCGGAGGTGAGCAACCCGCCCGGATTGCCCCGCAAGTCGAGGATGAGCGTCTTCATCTTCTGCTCGTTGAGATCCCAGAGGGCTTGCTCAAGGTCGCGAGCGGTGGTCTTCTGGAACGTCGGGATGCGGATATACGCGACGCCGTATTCCGGGTCGATGATCTTCACGTCCTCGAGGCTCGGCACCTCGACGTGCTCGCGGCGCACCGTGACCACGCGGCTCTGCCCCGCGGCGTTCACGGTGGTCACGTCGACCGAGCTGCCTTCCTCGCCGGAGAGCAGCGCGGCCGCTTCGTCGGTCGAGAGCTCATCGGTCATCTGGCTGCCGACGCGAACGATGCGATCGCCGTCGACGATGCCCGCGCGGTGGGCCGGGCTGCCCGGGATGACGTGGACGATCAACAGAGCGCCATTGTCGGCTTTCAGCTCGACGCCCAGGCCCACAAAGTTGCCCTCGATCTGTTGGTAGACTTCTTTGAGTTGGTCGCCGGTGAGATACGCGGAATATTCATCGAGCCCGCCCGCAGCCGCGGCGACGAACTCCAGCAGGGCGGCCGTCTGCCGCAGGCCGCAGCGCACTTCGACCACGCGGGCCGCTTCGGCCGCCAGGGCCGAGAGATCTTCGGGCCCGGTGACGACGCGCTGCGTCATGAGTTGGTAGAGGTCCTGCCGTGCGGGACCGAGTTGCTCGGGCGTCAGTTGCAGGGCGTTGGCGCTGCAGAACGCGGGGTCGAGCAGAGCGACGTCGAGCGCGGTCACGCCGCGGGCCGCCAGCTTCTGCCACGGCGGCGTCGTCACGTAGTGCGTGCCGATCTTGCGTAGCAGCTCCAGGTAGAGCCCCACCGACTGCTGCGGCGCGAGCGTGCGGAGCGAGTCGATGTAGCTGTGATCCGCGTAACGTCGGTCGAGGCTGAAGTGCAGCTTCGCGAGGTCTTCGCGGCGAGCGAGCGTTTCGTTGCCGGGGTAGTCGCG
>JANOIK010001000.1:0-5376 GCA_031407585.1 Planctomycetota bacterium
AACACCGTGGCGACCAACGCCCGGCTCGCGGGGCTAGTGCTGTCGATCACGCGCGACGCGTAGGGGACGCAGCGATGCCCCAAGAGCGAACCAAGCAGGCGGTGCTCGACGCCGATTTTTTGGCGCTGCGCGCCAAGATTCTTGAAGTCGCCGCGGGCCTGGATCGGTTCGACCGCGCCGCGGGGGCCGACCCCGGCGATCCGCGCCGCACCCGGCTCGACGAAGCCATCCGCCTGCTGCTCGCCGAAGAGCCCGAGCGCGCCGAGCAGGTGCAGCTTCTCTTCAGCCGAGCGTATGATTCCCAGTGGCGCGACCAACTCGGCGTCTAGTCTTCCCCCTCCCCCTCTGGCTAACAGCTAATAGCTAAGAGCCAACAGCTTCTATGTACTATCTCGACCCGCACATCCACATGGTCTCGCGGACCACGGACGATTACGAGACGCTCGCCAAGATGGGCTGCGTCGGCGTGAGCGAGCCCGCGTTCTGGGCGGGCTACGATCGGGGGAGCGTTGAGGGATTCCGCGATTACTTCGAGCAGCTCACCGCGTTCGAGCCGAAGCGCGCCGCGTGGTATGGCATCCAGCACTTCACGTGGCTGTGCATCAACGCCAAGGAAGCCGAGAACGTTTCGCTCTCCCGCGAAGTGATCGCGATGATCCCCGAGTTCCTCGATCGCCCCGGCGTGCTCGGCATCGGTGAGATCGGGCTCAACAAGAACACGCGGAACGAGTCGATCGTGTTCCTCGAGCATCTCGACCTCGCGATGCGGCTAGGCGAGCAGATCCTCATCCACACGCCGCACCTGGAGGACAAGCACCAGGGCACGCGGATGATTCTCGACATGCTGCGCGGCGACGCCCGCATGGAGCCGAGCCGCGTGCTGGTCGACCATGTCGAGGAGCACACGATCGGCGCGGTGCTGGACGGCGGCTACTGGGCGGGTATGACGCTGTACCCCGTCACCAAGTGCACGCCGCAGCGAGCCGCCGACATGATCGAGCTGTACGGCCCCGAGCGGCTCATGGTGAACTCGGCAGGCGACTGGGGCCCGTCGAAGCCGACCGCGGTGCCCGATTTCATCCTCGAGATGCGCAAACGGGGCCACGCCGAGTCGCTCATCCGCCGCGTTGTGTACGACAACCCGCTGGAATTCTTCGGCCAAAGCCGCGGGTTCATGTTCCATCCACCGGACGTCGCCGCTGCTGCAAATACATGACGGATTCACCACAGAGGGCACAGAGGCCGGATGGGAGAGAAAATTTGGAGGAGATTCGGAGTGGGGGGCATCCCATCCCTTTCCCTTCCCTTACTTATCTTTCTCTTTTTCTCCCCCTCCCTCTCATCCCTTCTTCCTCTGTGTACTCTGTGTCCTCTGTGGTGAATCCCCTTCCTAAACCCCGAACTGCCGCAACACGATGTCGGCCACGTCGGTATCCGCCGTCGGCCCCTCAACGAACACGCCGCGCTCGCTGGACAGCAGCACGCCGCGTTGCGAGGGATCAGCCGGCGGAGCGCCGTGCGAGCCTTTCACTAGCGTCGCGTCGAGCGGGATGCCGCGCGTCGCGGGGTCGAAGAATAGCTCGACGGGGTCGTAGCCCGGCTTGCGGTGGATGTCGACCGTGCGGGCGAACGTCGGTGCCTGGGCGTCGTCGGTCCACCAGTAGTAGGCTTGCCAGCTTTTCGGTTCGCTGATGACGACAAGCTCGCCGCTGCGCTCATGGTTGAGATCGTACTGCGGCGCTTGGCGCGGATCGCACACCTCTGCAACGCCCGCCTGGCTGCGCAACAACTCGGCGACGCGCGCCACCGTCGCGGCGTCGCCGTCCACGAACACGTGCGAGATCTGGTGATCGACGAGCGCCCACGCAGTGCTCGCGGCGTAATCGATAATGTCGCCGACGTCGGAGGTTCGCACCTTGAGCAGTCCCGCCTCGCGGAGCATGCGGTTGGGGTAGAACACATGATCGACCAGCGTGATCGAATACTCGCTCGCCACGAGCCACAGCGGCGCCGCGTCCCCGTAGGCCGCCGCGAAGCCGTCGACCAATCGGCCGATCTCCGCGTCGAGCTCGCCGAGTGCGCGAAGGGCCTCGGGGCTGTCGGGGCCGTTCTTCTGCGCCGCGTAATCGAGGTGCGGCAGGTAGATGTAAAACAGATTCGGTCGAAATCGCTCCGCTGCGCGGATTGCCGACGCCACGATCCACGCCGTCGATTTGACGTTGGCGATCGGCCCCCAGAAATGTTGCAGCGGAAAGTGGCCGAGACCCTCGACGAGCTCGCCATACAGCGACGCCGGCTTGGTGTAGCACCACAGCGACTCGCTGCCGTCGGGGTTGTGGATCGGCGCCGGGGTGCAGACGTAGTCGGCGCCGCACTCCTTCGAGTGGAGCGGAAACCACACAGCACTTGTCACGCCGGGCGCCCGTTCGTGCAGGATGTCCCACAACTGCGGCCGCTCGATGCACGAGTTCGGCGACGTCCACATCTCGACGTGGGCTTCGCCGCCCCCGCCACCCCGCCAAAAAAAACCGTTCGCCACCACGCCATGTTCGTCCGGCGTAAGCCCCGTGGTCATATTCGCCTGCACGGTGCACGTCACCGCCGGAACCCCGGCGACCAACTCCGCGGCATCACCGCCGGCCGTGAGCCCCTGCAACCGCGGCATTGCAGCAACATCCTTACCGCGAAGCCCCGGAACCGAAAGAAGAACGACGAATTCAGGCATAAGACGCTCAGATCAAAAAGGGCCCGCTAAACACGCGAAACGACGCGAAAAAAGAGAACAAGAAAAAGTAAAAGGGGGATCTGGTTCTCTCACCTCTCAATCCTCTTATCTTTTCTTCTTTCGCGTCCTTTCGCGTATTTCGCGGGCCATCTCCGGTTTTCTAAAGATTGGAAACGGCAATCAGCGGGTTCAGAAACTGAAACGCCCGTTTCGCCGCCGCCGGCCCTTCGTGGCTGTGGCGGCTCAGTTCGACATGCACGCCGCCATCGTAGCCGATCTGTGCAAGTGCCGCGATGATCGGCGGGAAGTCCATTTCGCCGTCGCCGAACATGAGATGCTCGTGAACGCCGGCGCGCATGTCTTCGATGTGTACGTTGACCAGCCGTTGCCCCCACTCACGAATCACATCCGCGATAGGCAGCTCGCCCTGGCAGTGCAGATGGCCCACGTCGAGCGTGAGGCCCAGCCGCGGCGAGTCGACGTGATTGATCAAGTCGGCGTACGCCGCCATCGTGTCGACGAGCATGCCCGGCTCGGGCTCGAAGCCGATCGTCACGCCAATGTGGTCGGCGTAGTTGAGCACGGCCGAGAGCCCGCTCCACAGCCGCTCCTGGGCTTCGGCCCGCGGCGCGTTGTCGCGCACGGCGCCGCTCCACAGCGAAACGCAATCGCTGCCCAGCGCGGCCGCGGCGTCGATCGCGCGGCAGAGAAACTCGATCCGCAGCGGCTGGCCGCCTTCGGGATCGGACACCAGCGTGGGCTCGTGCTTCTGCGACGGGTCGAGCAGATACCGGGCGCCCGTCTCGATGACCGACCGCATATCGTGTTTGGTCAGCAGGACGCTCGCGTCGTGCAGCGAGCGTGCGTAGTCCGAGTCAAACGGATTGAGACACGCATTGTCGAGCGTGATCGCGACGCTGCGGTAGCCCAGCGACGCGAGAAGCTCAATCGTCGCCGGCAGGCTGTGATGGGCAAGCCCGTTGGTATTGTAGCCGAGGTGCATCGGCAGATTATGTCATCGGCGCCCGCCGGGCCGCAATGAGCGATGGCGCCAACAGCGCCAGCACCGCGAGCCCCGACGGCAAACCCGCGGCGATCGTGGCCGCGACGGCGTCGATCACGATGAACCCCAGAATCATACGCGTGACGATCCGCCGTACGCGCAAAGCGCGTTCCACGGAGTCGCCCACTTCGGCGCGGGCGATCGCGGTAAGCACCACCGTGTAGGCGCCCACGCCCGCCGCGTAGAGCCACGCCCGCGGGTTCTCAGCGAGATTCGTCGCCGCGCTGGCGCCCAGCAGCACGTTGAGCGCGCGGCACCAACCCATCGCCGCGGGCCCGGCCCAGGTCGACTTGAGCCCGCTGTCGTAAAGCACAATCGTGACCGCAAGACAGCACGCCACGATCAGCGGCGCCGCGACGCCCGCGAGCGCTCCACCATGCGCGGCTAGCCCCAGGCCAAGGCCAAGCAAACTCCACCCCGCCGTGAACGCAGCGCGCCGCGTGATCCGTCCCGATGGAATTGGCCGCTCGGGCCGCTCGCGAGAGTCGAGCGGCGCATCGAACGCATCGTTCAGCGCCATCCCCGCCGCGTAGAGCAGCATCGACGCGCCGACTAGCGCCGCCAGCGCGGCGGCCGGCTGCCACTCGCCGCGAACAAGCAGAAACCCAGCGATAACATTCGACGCCGCGGTAAACACATTGCCGAGGCGCAGCAGTTGCCGCCACGCGAGCACCGCGCCGCCGTCCCGTTGCGCGTCGCTCATGGCACGAGCGCGCCGGTGAGGAACTCGCGCGCCTCGCGGGCCGCGTCGTCGGGAGCGTCGAGATACGGGTACAGCTCGACTGTGAGCCAGCCGCCGTACCCCGTCGTCCGAATCGCAGCGAGCGTCGCGGCGAAATCAATCGCCCCGTGCCCCGGCACGAGATGCCGATGCACGCGCGTCGCGGCGATGTCCTCGAAATGGTAGTGCACCGTGTGCTCCGCCATCGCGGCGACCCAGTCCTGCGGATCCTCGCCCACGCAGTACGCATGGCCGACGTCGAAATTCAGCCCCACGCGCGGCGAGTCGATGCGGTCGATGAACTCCAGATACTGGTCAAACCGCTCGATGAGCAGCTCCGGCTCCGGCTCAATGAGCAGCCCTACGCCAAGCGTCTCGGCCCGCTCGACGCACGGCATGAGCTCTTCGTAAAAAATATCGTACGCCTGCCCGCGCGTTTGGCCGTCGACCAGCGGTCCGCCGGGCTCCGTCGTGATGTGCGGCGCCCCGAGCTGCTGCGCGAGCCCCAGCGCCCGCTTCGTGTGCTCGCGGCGAATCGCCCGATAGTGGGGGTCGGGGTCGATCCACCCTGGGTGCCAATACGGCTGCCGCGGGTCGGCCACCGCGTTCATCATGAAGGCGTTGATGTTCGAGATCGTGAGCCCCGCATCGTCGAGCGAGCGGCGGATCGACTCGACGCGCTCCGGCAGCAGCCCCGCCGGCCACGCATGCGGCACATCGGCCAGCAGCTCGATGCCAAAGTAGCCAATCTCCGCGATGCGGCGGATCGTCTCCTCGATCGAGAACTTCAAATAAGCGTTGGAACTGAACGCGAGTTTCATCTTGTAATGCTTCCTCCGGCTCCCTCCCCCTGGAGGGGAGGGCTGG
>JANOIK010001005.1:0-1953 GCA_031407585.1 Planctomycetota bacterium
GCCGCGGATCGATTCGAGCAGGGAGGCGAGCAGTTCGGTCTCGTTCTGATGGTGCCAGGCGTTGAACCAGACGGGGCGGCTTTTCTTGGCGACCATCTGCTCACGGAGCAGATTCATAAGCGAGGATTTGCCGGAGCCCCACGGGCCGGTGATGGCGATGGGGACGGGGGCCTGCGTCTCGGCGTTGCGGAGGTAGTTGGCCAGGCCCTCAGCGACGGGGCGCAGGCCGAGGGCGTCGTGGTCGGCGGGGCCGACGGGACGCTCGGCGGCGAGCACGGCGTCGATGAACTCTTCGGTTTCGCCGTCTTGCTTCGGCCGATAGGCGGCGACGACGAGCATGATCGTCGCGAGGGAGAACGCGGCGAAGACGAGCGGGGGCGGATAGAGATTGTGCTGGCGCAGATTCTTCCATGACCTGCCGCCGTCGGTCGTTTGGAAGAGGGCGTCGTTGGCGCCAACGGCCCAGGCATGGTCAGCGTCGGCGGACTCAATGGCGACGAGGGGTTCGTCCAGGCCCTCGGCGGCGGTGGCGGGAGACCACGTCCGGCCTTTGTCGGTGGAGCGCAGCAGCGCGCCGGAGTCATCGAGCGCGTGCATGACTGGGCCGACGAAGATGATGCCGGTCCGCGTGCCGGGCTGCGTCACCTGGGTGCTTGGAATGGGCGTCCAGTTGTGCGACTCGGCGTCGAGGCGCATGTACGATTCGTCGGCGGCGCGCGCGACGAGATGGTTGAACGTTCCGTTTCGGTTGATCGCACCGTAGGTAAAAGACGTCGGACTTCCGACGACGGCCGGGTCATCGTTGACACTCTTCCAATCCTCGCTTCCATCCGACCGCAACAGGCCTCTGTTCTGCGAGAAGAGCCACCTTTGCGAATTGCTGGTGAATTGGAGGTCGACCCCGTAATAATCCGGAAACTCGGTTCCCAACGTGTCCCAAAGAACTCCTCCGTCGACTGTGATGTGTAGTTTACCGCGATCTCCCAGCGCCCATCCTCGCGCGCCGTCGATGAACGTGAGCAAGTAAATCGGCGCGGGCGTCTGTTTGATTCGAGCCCAAGATTTGCCGCCATCCGTGGTTTTTTTTACGATGCCATTGGCACTCGTGGCCCATCCTGTTTTTGCATCGATGAATGCGACATTCTCAAGCGACCCGTCGGCGGTCGCGGATCGCGGCTCCGCCGGCGCGGCAGCGCCGTGGACAGTCCACAACGACCCTGATGTCCCGGCGATTAACAGATCGTCATCCGTGGAAATGGAGACGAGCGAGTTGGCCCCCACAAACGGCGAGGAGTTGGCACTCCAGGTCGTTCCACCGTCGGCGGTCACCCACAATCGGCTTTCGGCATTTGCGGAATCATTCGGGGCGCCGCTTGGCGCCTGAGTGGAGAGCACCCAGCCGGTATCGATGTCTCGAAAGCACATCGACCGCGGGACGCCAAACTGCTGGGGCGTAACGACTGGTCTCCAAATGCGTCCGCCATCGGTGGTGCGTAAGAGCCTGCCAGAACCAATCCTCCAACCATTGTCTTGGTCGACAAAGTCGATGATGCGGCCTGGCTGGTTCGCGACAAGCGGCAGCTTCTCCGGTTGGTCTTCGCCGCCCAAAGGCATTCTTTGTGCGGCGGGGTTTTCTTCGTCGCTCTCCGGCGGCGCGATGGGGAGCCACTCCTTGGCGTCCGTGAATTGAAAGAGTTGGCCTTCGGAGCCGACGATCCAGCCATGCGTGCCGTCGACGAAGTCAATTTCACGGAAGTCGGCGGTCTCGTGGCCGGGGATACCAACGTACGTCCAATACCGGCCCCTCTCGGGCTCTAAACGATAGACGGCTCCGTCGTCGCCCACGGCCCAGCCGTTTTTCGCATCGGTGAAATGAACGTCTTTGAACTCGGGCTCCCAGGGCGGGAGCGACTCCGACGACTCGCGCGGGCCGATCTGAGCTTCTGGGTCGAC
>JANOIK010001041.1:0-2458 GCA_031407585.1 Planctomycetota bacterium
CGAGTACTGCCGCATCGCGCAGGAGCTCGGCCTGTGGGTCATCCTCCGCCCCGGGCCATACGCGTGCGCGGAGTGGGAGATGGGCGGCCTGCCCTGGTGGCTGCTCAAGGACGAGAACATCGCGCTGCGGAGCCGCGATCCCAAGTTCCTCGAACCCACGCGCCGCTACCTGAAGGAAGTCGGCCGCGAGCTCGCCCCGCTGCAGATCACGCACGGCGGCCCCATCATCATGGTCCAGGCCGAGAACGAGTACGGCTTCTACGGCACAGACGCCGAGTACATGGGCGAGATTCGCCAGTCGCTGCTCGACGCCGGCTTCGACGTGCCGCTGTTCGCCTGCAACCCGAAGGACGCGCTCCGCAAAGGCTACCGCGACGACCTGTTCCCCGTGGTGAACTTCGGCTCCGACCCCGCCGGCGCCTTCGCCGAGCTGCGAAAGATCCTCCCCAAGGGCCCGCTCATGTGCGGCGAGTTCTACCCCGGCTGGTTCGACACCTGGGGCGCCCCGCACCACACGGGCAACACCGACCGGTATCTCGCCGACCTCGAGTACATGCTCAAGAACAAGGCGAGCTTCAGCATCTACATGGCCCACGGCGGCACGACGTTCGGCTTCGGCACGGGCGCCGACCGGCCGTTCAAGCCCGACACCTCCAGCTACGACTACGACGCTCCCATCAGCGAAGCGGGCTGGCCGACGGAGAAGTTCGAGAAGACGCGCGAGCTGTTTTCGCGCTACCTGAACGAGGGCGAAACGATCCCCGATCCGCCGGCGAAGAACCCGGTCATTACGACGACGCCCACCCCTATTTCGGAGTACGTTTCGTTGGCGCCGCTTCTCCCGCAATACGAGGACGAGCAGCCACGAACATTTGAAGCTTACGATCAAGCTTACGGCTGCATTTATTATTGCACGAAAATCCCCGCTGGTCCGAAGGCCACACTTTCTATAGACGCGGTTCACGACATCGGCCAAGTCTTTCTCAATGAACAACGCATTGGATATTTGGACCGTCGGTCTCGCCGCTTCCACGTCGAGATACCTGAGCGCGCGAAGGAATCGCACCTGAACATCCTGGTCGAAGCGATGGGCCGCGTAAACTTTGGCCCCGAAGTTCACGACCGCAAAGGCATACTCGGAAAGGTGCGCCTCGGCAGTGCGGAACTCACGGGGTGGAAGATCGTATGCATACCGTTGGATGACGTCACGCTCGCTAATCTCGAATACTCTTCTCGTTCCTCAGGTTCGACAATACCCGGGCCCAAGGTTTTCCGCACGACGATCGACGTTGCGCAGCCGGGCGACGCCTTCCTCGACATGCGCCCGTGGGGCAAAGGATTCGCTTGGGTCAACGGGCACAATCTCGGCCGCTATTGGAATATCGGTCCCCAGCAAACCATGTACGTGCCCGGTCCGTGGCTCAAGGCCGGCAAGAACGAAGTGGTCATTCTCGACTTCATTGCCTCGTACAACGGCAACGAGCCTATGGTGACATTGCTGGACGCACCCATCCTCAACGAACTCCACCCGGAACTCGACTTCATCCAGCCCGGACGCAATTCAAATGCAGTAGATCTCACCAAGCTCCCCCTCATCTTCGAAGGCACATTCCCGCCCGGTACGACCACGCAAACGGTCATGCTCGAACAACCCGCCAAGGGCCGGACGTTCTCGCTCGAATCACGCACCGCCCACGATGGCCAGGCGTTCGCCGCGATCGCCGAGCTGACGCTGCTCGACCCCGACGGCGAGCCGCTCGACGCGACCAGCTTCCGCATCGCCGCGGTCGATAGCGAGGAGAAGGAGCGCGAAGACGGCAGCGCGGGCAACGCGATCGACGGCCAAACCGCCAACTTCTGGCACACCGAGTGGGGCGCCGCCCAACCGCCGCACCCGCACCAACTCGTGCTCGACCTCGGCGCCGAACAAACCGTCGGCGGCTTCCGCTACGTCCCCCGCCAAGGCCCGGAAAACGCCGGCGGCCGAATTAAAGACTACCGAATCCACATCGGAACGATCCCGGCGCCAACGCCGACCCCATAATAACCATTCTCCGGTCCCCTCCCCTCGGCGGGGAGGGCTAGGGAGGGGGGACGAAGCGGGTACACGCGCCCTTCGCCAATCCGTTTACGCTCCGTCTCCCTCCGCCCCGCGTCCCATGTCCAACCCACCTCCCACCTCCAACTCCCTCAGCGACCACCGCCCCGAGTTCATGGTCACGCTCGGCCTCGCGCCGCCGTACGCCATCGAGGATGTGCACCAGGCCTACCGCGAGCAGGCCAAGCGAGCCCATCCCGACCGCGGCGGCACGGCGGCCGAGTTCCATCGCATTCACCAGGCCTTCGAGCAGGCCCAGGCGTACCTGGAATTTCGAACCGACCGCCGCGCCTGGATCGCCGGCAAGATGGCGCGCTACGTGGCGCTCGAGCAGGCGATCGCGCGCGTCGCGCGGTTCGG
>JANOIK010000295.1:0-2759 GCA_031407585.1 Planctomycetota bacterium
CCTTTCTAGGCTGACGTGCGGGCCGTTTGGTCGGCTTGTCAGGCTGGAAAGCCTGACGGACGGGCTGGCGCTCACACGTGTACAAGTATACAAAAATGCGCGGCCCAAAAATAGCTGTACGCGTACGGAATGTCAGAAAAAGGTGGGAGGCGTGCGGAGGGCGCCTCCGCGATTCCAAGAGAGGGAAAAAGCGACCGCGGATTTCGCGGATTGCGCGGATGGGGATTGGGAGGGGAGCGGAGGGGGAGCCATGAAAAGGACGAAAGGTTCGAAAAGGGGAAAATGCCTGGCGTCCGATTCTGGGTGGCATGCCTTCGTCCGCGTAGGCATGGGATTTTGCCGAGGCGGGGGGACATGCTCACGCGGACGAGAGCATGGCACGCAGATACCGACACCGGGGCGCATGAAAATGCCCGCCCAAGATTGGGCGGGCATTGGCTTGAATGGCGTTCTTACGGCGATCAGACCGCGGCGCGGTTGGCGCGGCGGCGGAGGATCGTGCGGCCGGCGCCGAGGGTCACGGCGACGCCTACGCAGAGCAAGGCGCTTGCTTCGGGGACGGCCGTCGCGTTGACCAGGAGGTTGATCTGGTTGGCGACCGACGTATCGATGGTGAAGAACAGGCCGGAGGCGAGGGTGGGCGTCGTGCCGAGCGCGAGTCCGTTGTCGGTTAAGGCGCCGGTGTAGTTGATGAGCCGCCAGCTATTGCCGGCGGTCGCAGACAGGAAGCTGCCGGCGCCGATCTCGGCGACGTTGAGCGTGCCGTCGAGGGTGAGAGCGCCGGTGTCGGCGATCATGTCGTTGACGTTCATTCCGCCGGTGGTGTTGGCGCCGTTGAGCTCGAAGGAAAGTTTGGCATCGGAGCCTAAGACCAGTCCGCCCACGGCCAAGGTTCCGGCGCTGGCGCCAGGCGCCAAGGACCCGTCGACGACAGTGACCACGCCGGCGATGGTCCCGGCGCCTCCGAGAGTGCCGTTCGTGTTCACCGTGAGGGTGAGATTAACATTGGTGAGCGCGCCGCTGACGATCAAGCGACCACCGTCGACCGACGACGGCCCGGAGAAGGTGTTGGCCGAGCCGGCGAGAGTCAGGTCGGCGTTGCCAACCTTCCGCAGGGCCGATTTGGTGCTGCCGTCGATGATATTGCCGCTGAACGAGGTGGTCGCATTCTTCCCACCGATGCTGTAGACGAAGTAGCCAGTTCCAGCAGCGCTGGCGCCGAGGGCTGAGTTGGCGACGGAGGAGGAGAGTGCACCGATGTCGACAACGTTTGTGCCAAGGTTATTGGTTCCATTTTGGCGCGAGATAAACGTGGCGTCGCCCAGGTCAATGGATGTGTTTGCGAGCGAATTGGTGACGAAGGAGTTTCCGAGGCGCAAGCCGAAATTGAGTCGGCCGTTTCTGTTGAGGTTGATCTGGCCGTTCCAGTTCTTCATGTCGTTCGAGGTGAAGACCAGGTTGTCGGCGCCGGTGGGTGCCAGGGTGAGCGTGCTGGCGCCAGTAATGGAGGTGGGCGAAAACGTATGGTTGGATCGAATCGCGATCCAGCCGCCGCCCGTTCCAAGAGCAAGGGCGTTATTAAACGTCGTGGACGTTGTGGAGCGCAACTCGAGCACGGCATTGTTTGCGATGGTGACCGTACCGGCTCCGAGGCCGCCGGTCGAGTTTCCGCTCGCGCCCATGCGTAGGGTGCCTGCGTTGACGTCGAGGCCGTTGGAGAACGCGTTGGCATTGCTGCCCAACGAGACGATGCCGGAACCGGTCTTGATGACTTTGAAGGCGCCGGTGATAGCGCCGTTCACGTTGAACGTGGCGTTGCCGGAGGGAACGTCGACGGCGACATTCTGCTGTAGAGCAAAAGGCGTGGACAGGGTCGTGACGCTTCCGCTTGACGTGCGATTGAAGGCGAGGTCGCCGGAGAGGTTGACCGAGTTGCCGCTGAGTGTGGCGCTGTTTCCGTACGTCGCCCCGATGGTGATCCCGGCGAAGTTCGTGCCCGCGGCGAAATTGTTGACGTTAGTCGTTTGCACGGCTCCTTCGAACGCGAGGGAGTCGCCGCCGACCGGGGCGACGTCGCCCACCCAGTTCCCGCCGTCGTTCCAGTTGTTGGTCGGCGCGATCGATCCGCCGTCCCAGGTTACGAGGACGGCGCGGGCGTTCTGCGACAGGACGAGGGCGGCTGCGTACGCCAGAATCAACCGAGTTGCACTACGCATGAACATCTCCGGTGCACGCCAATGGCGGTGGATCAACGAGGTTATGGGCGCGGGCAGCTTGGTTGGTCCTTCGGACGCGGGCCGGCCGGCTTTGCTCTTTGTGATCGATCGAGGTGACAAGGTCTTGGACGAGATCAGGCTAGCGCGGGCGCCCGTGGGCAGCGCACTGCTGAACGGGGCCTATAAGCGGCGACTGGGTTTGATGTTACTCATAACTCGGGGGGATGGCGAGCTTTTTGGGGAAAATCGACGTCGGCGCGTGGAGGTTGTTGGCGTCGAACGAGGAGGCGATGCGAGGGGCGGCGTTGTAAGCGGTTTTGGGGCATTGGGTTAGGATGCCAGTAGGGGAGAAAGGCGACCGCGGATTTCACGGATTTCGCGGATGGGAGTTGGGAGGGTTGGCTACGAAAGGCCCGAAAGGCACGAAAGGGGGAGCGGCCGCTGGGGGAGGCGCATGAAGGGAAATCGGTTCTTGGCGCCGTTACGGCGTTCCGGCTACTGCGAAGCAGTTGCGCAGCAAAGCCCAGGGTCGCGCAGCGCACC
>JANOIK010001133.1:0-1718 GCA_031407585.1 Planctomycetota bacterium
GCCAGTGCGAACCGCAAATTCCATGAACGCATGAGAGAATCCTCCTGAGAGTTATTTCGCGAGCTTGATTTCAAATCGCCAAGCCACGCCCGAAAACCCGTCGCTGAACGGCAGCTCAAGCACGCCCGTGTCGCCGTCGAGTCGATACTGGTAGTCGTTGCCGGTGACCGGGTTGACCGGCACGGGCACGACCTCGATGTCGCCGAGCGATGCGGGCAGCTTGCCCGTCTCGGCCGCGTGCATGCGGATGGCCTCAACGGTTCGCAGGGCGTCGGTCTGCCACTGGAGCCGCTCTTGCGCGGTGCGAGCGGACACGGTGGCCGGCAGCAGAATGGCCGCCAGGATGCCGCCGAAGCCACGCTCTAGTTTCGTGTCGCCCAGCGGATCCTTGAATCGCGCCGCCTGTTTTGCGGAATCGAGATACGAGACGTACCACCGTTTCTCGAACTCATCGGCGATGCGGCGATACTCGTGCGCGGCGTCGATCGCAATCACCTGACCGGCCGGCATCTGCTCGACGCGGTCTCGTTCCCAACCTCCCTCGATGAGCCGCTGCTTGGCCGGGCCATAAGTGCCGAGGGCGAGCCCCGTCACGGCGAGGCGGGCGAGGGTGTCGTTCATCTGGATCGGTCCCCCGCTCGTCAGGGGTTCAATGCCCTTAATTGCTTCGGCCAGCAACCGCGCCCATTCGTCGGCAGAGTGTTCTTGCGTCTCCGCGTCGATCATAAACGGGAAAATGCGAGAGCCATTGCCCATCTCCGATCGCAGCGCTTCGCGCATGTCGATCAACGGACTGGGCAACTCGGCAAGCGCCCAGTAGAGATTCGGCGAATCGGGCGCCGCGATCAGTTCGATCATGGCCCGCTCGCCGATGCTCTCGATCGCGATCCCCACGAGCCCGCACACGAGCAGTGGTTCGACTGAGACGTCGCGGCCTAACTTCGCGTTGATGCGCAAGATGTTGATGGCCTCGTCGTAATTGCGATCGGCGATCGCGACTCGCGCGTTCGCCGTCAGGAGGCGGCTCAGCTCCCTAGTTTTTTGCGCCTCTTCGATGATGAAGCCGTAGAGCTGCGGCCCGCGAATGTCGCCCAAACGCCATGACCAATCGCAAAGTGGGCGCGAGGCCGCCGCTTCGAGATTGTCGTGCGGCCCGGGATAGATCGATCGCAGCTTCTCCAGTCCCACGTCTTCCAGCGGCACATCGCTAAAGTTCACGTAATTCTCGAACTGATCGCCGAGCTTGTCGCGCGTCTCCTTGTAACTGGGCATCGCCATGATCGCGCGGTAGTAAAACGGCGCCGCGTTGCCGGGCTTCTCGTTCAGCTCGCGCAGCACGAGCCGATGCTTGAGCGCGGGCACAGGCTCGGCAGCGGGGGTGACGGTCATCTGGAAGACCGTCAGCTCCCCTTCATCGGAGGACTGCTTTTCCACGTGCAGCTCCGCGCGGGCTGGCGCAATGCCTACTGCGACCAGCAGCAGGGCCACCAGTCGCACGGTGAGTTGAACAGTTCGCAAATTCATATCGCGTCCTTACCCCACGACAGGGGGTTTAAGAGTCTCAGAGCGCCGCCGGACGGGTCTTTCTGGGGGCCGGCGCCGGAGCCGCCGCTAGGAAAAAATTCTTCTCGCAGCCGGCTCGCGGTGGCGGGTTCTTCGCCGACGGGCGACGAGGCGCCGGCGTCCACCGACACAAGAATGGCTTCGTCCCACCGGCC
>JANOIK010001138.1:0-2124 GCA_031407585.1 Planctomycetota bacterium
AACGGTGCAGTCGTTCGTTGACGCGCTCAACGCGATCTATGGCGTCGGCACGTATGCTCGGAGCACGTTGAACGGCGCGATGAGCGACTCGCTCGGTCGTGCCGGGCGGCCCGGGCTCGTTTACAACACCCAGACCGTCCAGCTCATTGGCGAGAGTTTGTTCGGAGATGTCGGGACGGGCGGCGCCCAGCAACCGCGGTCAACGCTTCGTTATCAGCTCCGGCCCGCAGGCTACGATGCGAGCGCCGATTTTTACGCCTACAACAGTCATTGGGTTTCGGATACGGGAACCGTGCCCAACGGCCGCCGGCTCGCTCAGGCACAGAGCACTCGGACAAACGCCGATGCGCTCGGGCAAGGCGCCCACATTCTGTACGTTGGCGACTTCAACATTCAAACCAGCTCGGGAACGGCTTATCAGCACATGCTCTCGTCCGGCAACGGCCAGGCGATCGACCCGCTCAACCCACTCAACGTGCTACAAAGCTGGCACGCCGACAGCGGCGACGAAAACACGCCCTTTAAAATCTTCCATACGCAAAGTCCTGTTTCTGACAACAACGAATTCTTTGACAGTCAAACGGGCGGCGGCATGGATGATCGTTTCGACTTTCAACTGATTACTGACGAGCTGCGGGACGACGAAGGCATGAGCTACATCCCGGGCTCGTATCATGCCTTTGGCAACAACGGCACGCACGTGTGCTGCAATAGCGACCTGAACACCGGCACGGGCGCCGCGCCGGCCGTGCTGACGGCGCTCATGCAGGCGAGCGACCATTTGCCTGTCGTCGCCGATTATCAGCTTCCCGCCAAAATGGGCGTCCAAGTGGCGCCGATCCCCTCGTTCGTGCTCCTCAATTCGTCCGCGGCGGTCGACGTGACCGTGACGAACTCGGCGCCTGCGGTGGTGGTCGCCGGCGCCGACGAACTCGACTACGCCCTCAGCGTCACTGGCAGCCTCACCGGCGCCGCCCTGGGAAGCGACGCCGCTCTGAACGCCGGCAACCTTCATCAGGTGTTTCTCAATACGACGAGCTTGGGCTTCAAAACCGGCTCGATCAATGTGCTGGCAAGCAGCCCCCAAACCTTCGCCGGCTCGTTTTCGATGCCGGTCAGCTTCACGGTGATCGCATCCTTCCTCGCCGCCGACTTCAACAACGACGGCGCGGTCAACAGCGTCGACCTAACGACATGGAGATCCAGCTTTGGCCTCGACATGAGCGCGGTCAAAGCCCAAGGAGATGCAAATCTCGATGGTCGCGTCGACGGCGATGACTTCCTCGTGTGGCAACGGCAGTTGGGGCAACTTCCGGCGGGCGTGCCGGCGGGAGCGAGCGTGCCGGAGCCCGCGACGGCGGCGCTGGCAATGTTTGCGGGCGTTGCAATTTGCGCTGCGCGGCTGCGTAACCGCGCGCAAACCTTCTGTTCCCCTCCCCTTGATGGGGAGGGGTTAGGGGAGGGGTGACGCAGCGGGTACACGCGCAGCGATGCTGACGGGAAAGTAGTACTCGCTTCAACCCCCTCCCCAGCCCTCCCCACAAGGGGGAGGGAGCCGGAGGAAACAAATCTCCGATTTGCTCGCTTTCGTCCCCTCAATCCTGCCCGGACGCCGACGAGTCAAACTCAAAATCCCGCCACTTCATCGCGCGGCGGAACGGTTCGATGCGCAGCATCACTTCGCCCTTCTGGAACACGCGCACCGTGCCGTTCGACTCGCTGACCGTGATCGCGATCGCGGACGTGACGCGGCTGATGGACGCGGCGGCCCAATGCCGGGCGCCCAGGCCCTTGCTCAGCGTGATGTCGCCCGTGGGCGCCGAGATGTGCTGGCAAGCGGCCACCACCGTGCCGTCGGCCGCGACAACGAACGCCCCGTCGAGCTGCGCGATCTCCTTGATCGCTTCGCGGACCTTCGAGTCGTTCAATTGCCGCTCGTGCGTGCCGTAGCCTTTGACAGGGTCGAAGCCCAGCGGCCGGCAATGCTTCAGGACGTTGCGGTGGTCGCCCACGACGAACAGCGACCCCACCGGCTTCCCCTCGCGGCCCTCGCGTCCGACGGCAACGGCCAGGTCGACGGCCGTTTTCAGCGTGTCGAGCGGCACGCTCGTTTCGAGCTGCCGC